>JABHWT010000452.1 GCA_018657645.1 Halieaceae bacterium
TAGTGGCGCTCCGATGTCATGTTTGCCTCCTGGACACGCAGCAAGTACATCCATGTATGCTCGGCTGCTGCGTCCTGCAGCAGACGGTCCTGGATGCAAACACGACACCAGAGCTTAACCCCATAACTATCGTTTCCTATAAAAACATCCATTCAAGAATAGGCACTAATTGGTCTCAAATGGTGCCACATCCAGCTGCACCAGCCCTGGCTCGCTATATGGACTGTAGGTATTATCCCGGTGATTGAGGAGGTACAAAGGGTCGGAAAAACAGTTGGGATCATAGCCCTGCTTTTGTAAATCCACCTTACGCAACTTGAATGTAGGGGTAAGATCTGACTGGCTGCTCACCCGCAAAAAAAGTGGAACCGCATAGTGGGGCAACTGTTCGGTAGCAATCCGGTAAAACAGGTCGGGATCAAATGCCCGACCATCCTTCATTTGGATAGCTGCCATTCCAGCGCGTCCCTCATAGTCGGGAACCCGCACACCATAGATGTTGATGATCTCGGCATCATCAAACGGTGCCAGCGCCTCGGTCGCCTCGGTAGTAGACACATTTTCACTTTTCCAGCGAAATGTGTCACCGATACGATCGACAAAGTAAAAGTAGTCCTCCTCGTCACAGGTCACCAGGTCGCCGGTACTGAACCAGGCATCACCGTCGCGAAAGACATTGCGAAGCACTTTGGCTTCACTGGCCTGGGGGTCGGTATAGCCTTCGAAACGCCCTCCCATGACCCCAGGCAATTCCAGAATCATGCCAATTAGCTCACCCACCTCTCCTGCTTTAATCTCAATCAGGTGGTCATTTTCATCGCGAAGATGACAGTCATCCTCGACATTGTATTTGACCACGCGAGCGTTGGATTTTTCCTTGAATGGAATTCTGCCTATGGAACCGATGCGTCCATCGACGTTGGAAATACCGCAATTGGACTCGGTGGCGCCAAGGCCTTCGTATATATTGATACCCCCAAATCGATCGACAAATTTCTGCCATACATCGGCCGTCATCCCAGCCCCGGTCATGTGCTTCAAACTGTGATCGCGGTCATTATCACAAGCGGGTCGATTGACCAGGTAGCGCGTAATTTCACCGATGTATTGAGTAGTGGTGATACCGTGGCGACGAACATCATTCCAGAACTCGCTGGCAGAAAACTTACGCCGCAGCACCATGCGCGCTCCGGCGCCAACTGCATTGGAAGTTAGCGACATACCGGCAGCACCATGGAACAAGGGTAGAATGCAGTAAAAAACATCGTCTCGGGTGATGCCTAACAGTTTATTCCAGCCGGTGCCTACGCTAAGCCAGCGTGCATGACTTATAATCGCCGCCTTGGGCAGGCCGGTAGTACCCGATGTAAAGCAGTGAAAGGCGGGCATCTTACCGATGATTCCCTCGCGCCACTGACGCGGGGGATTGTCGTCCGGAAGAGCCTTCACCAGCGGTGAGATCCAACGCGCGGTGGCTGGCAGTGCGCAATCGATGCCGTCCTCAATCACTAAACTGGGTCGCTCGCCGAGTAGCCCCGACTGGCCATCAAAATTCTCCAGACACTCCTGACCGACATACAACAGTTGGCTATTGGTTATATTCAAAGCGTGAGCCAGCGCCTTGCCTTTGGAGTAGGAGTTCACCATGACCGCTGTAATGCCGGCCTTTGCCAATCCCACCCAGGCAAAAAAGAACTCCGGGCGATTTTGCATCATCACGGCCCCGGTATCGCCGGTTTCCAGGCCCAGTTGCCTGGCCAGGTACGCATAGCGATTGGCCTGACTGTTTAGCTGGGCGAAACTCACCTCGCGCTCGCCATCGATCAGGAAAACGCGATCGCCATCTTCGGCTGCGAGCTGTTCGAAACGATCGGCTATGGTAAAAGTCTGCTCAGGCGTATGCATCGCCTGCCCCTGGGCTATGAGATCCATCCTGGCCTGGCTTTGTTCTCTACTGGGTATCATTGTGGGAGTCCACTATCAGCTATTAGATCACCAATGGCAGCAAGCTGCGCAGCGGCTCCGCCCTGAAATAACTCCAACCGTTTAGACCACAAAAAATAGCGGTGAATGGGGTAATCAATGTCTGCGCCAATGCCGCCGTGCAGGTGCTGCCCCGTATAGGCAATCCTCTGTCCCGCACAGCAAGCCCACCACTTCGCTACTGCTGCCTCCTGGGCAAAAGGGATAGCCGCAGACTCGCGCCAGGATGCCTCCCACAAAGTCGACTCCATGGCCTGGACATCGCTATAGCAGTCGCCGGCACGCTGACTGATGGCCTGGAAGGAGCCTATGGTTCGCCCAAACTGCTCGCGCTCCGATACATACTCTGCGGTTCGGCGCAGTGCCTCGCGGGAAACACCCAGTTGCAGGGCTGCCAGGCCAATCGCAACACGATCTCGAATCCAGGCGTAAATATCTGCACCGTCCTCACCGGTACCGAGCACCTGCCCGGCGCCGACATGCACATTTTTGAGCGTCAGGGTACACTCGACCTCCCGGGTAGTTCCTCGCTGATGTTCCAACGCAACACCAGCGCTTTGAAGGTCAACGATAAAAACCCCATAGCTCTCCTCACCGGTGCGAGCGGTGACCAGAGCGTGATCGGCAATGTGCGCAGCCCATACACAGGACTTCTGTCCATTAATACGCCAGCCATCAGCCTCGGGTTGGGCGTTTGTGGAGGGCAGTGATGTGGCCGCTGATCCCGCCTCGGCATATGCCCCGGTCAACAATTGGCCTCCCGAGATCAGAGGCGGCAGAAGTGCTGTTTTCTGTGCTTCGCTGCCAAACTCGGCAATGGGTGCTGCCGCCATGACCAGGGCCGGTAGCAAGGGTACCAATGCGGTCACAGTGCCCTGCTGCTCCAGGATCAGGTTCAGTTCAAACAGCCCAAAGCCGCTGCCGCCATACTGCTCGGGAAGTGCCACTCCCAGCAGGCCCGCTTCAGCCAGACTGGCCCATAGCTGCCGATCAAAGCAATCTTCGGTGGCTTCAATTTCCCGCAGTAATTGCGGTGTGACCTTATCGCTGAAAATCTGCCTGGCCAGTTCTTTAATTGACTGTTGATCTTCGGTTAAAGAGAAGTCCATTGTTATTCCTTGTGGAGAGGTATCCGGGTTTGCTGATTAGCGCATGGGGCGGGGCATGTCGAGACCGAACATGGCGATTAACTCGCGCTGAATCTCGTTTACTCCACCGCCAAAAGTCATCACGGTAATCGATTTGTAGCCCTTCTCGAGCTTACCGCGCAGCACCGCGCCCTCAGAGCCCGCCTGGAGCAGGCCCTCGGCCCCAAGCACTTCGAGTAGCAACTGGTGAACGCGAATATTATTTTCGGAGCAGAATACCTTGACCGACGAGGCGGGGGCCGGCATCAGGGGCCCGCGGTCAGCCTCCCAGGCCATTCGCCAGTTCATCACTTTCATCGCCGCCAGTAACGCCTGGGCCTCGGCCAGGTTATTGCGAACCCAGGGCAGGTCTATCAATCGCTCTTCCCCCGGGCCTCTGGGCTCACTGGCATAGCGAATAACCTCATCGATACTGCGCAGTCCCTCCAATGCCATGGCACCCAAACCCATTCGCTCGTGATTAAGCTGGGTGGTAATCAGCTTCCAGCCACCGTTGACTTCACCAACCACCATGGACTCGTGAACCCGCACATTGTCGTAGTGACTGGTAAAGGTTTTATGGCCGTCGAGGATATGGATTGGCGCGCAGGAGAAGCCGGGGTCGCGGGTGTCGACTATTAAGATAGAGATGCCCTTGTGTCTGGGAGCATCGGGGTCGGTCCGGACCGCCAACCAGATATAGTCTGCCTCCTCTGCACTGGTGGTAAAAATCTTGTTGCCATTGATGATGAATTCATCGCCATCTCGCACCGCCCGGGTAGTGAGAGATGCCAGGTCGGTACCGGCCCCGGGTTCGGTATAACCGATAGCAAAGTGCACCTCGCCTTTGAGAATTGTCGACAGAAATTGTGCCTTATGCGCGTCACTGCCGTGGGCCATTAACGCCGGCCCTACCGTATTGAGGGTTACAAAGGGGATCGGCGCATTGACGTGCTTTGCCTCGTCGAGAAAGATCTGCTGCTCCA
>JABHWT010000273.1 GCA_018657645.1 Halieaceae bacterium
ATTTCCAGGGTAAGTGTGGTGCTGATCGGCAACGGATAGTTGTTAGGGTCGAATGATTGCTCTCCACCGGCCAGGCGTTCTGGAATGGCGCCCTCATTTTCTTCCAGGAAAAATCCGGCACCGTCATTTAGTAGTAGATAATCGGCGAGTTGTTTGTTGCCGATAAGCTCTACAAGTCCGTCGTTGTCCACGTCTATCAGCAATCCATCCTGCCACCTTAGTTCACCACGCTCGTCGTGGGTTACACGCGTAACCTCCTCGGGAATACGGGTCAGGTCGGATGAAAAGTAGCCCTTACCGTCGTTAATGAAAAACCCCGGACAGGGGGCATCTGCGGTGGGGAGAACCTCTGCCTCGCGGCATTCAGTGCCCGCTTGTTCGCTCCATATATTCGCCAGAAAAATATCCTGATCTCCATCACCTTCGATATCTCCAATAGTCATCCCGTGGGTAAATCCCAGGATACGTGGCAGCCGCGCATCAGACTCATCGCTCAATGTCCCGCTTCGTTTTTGCATAAATAACCAGGAATAGCTGCCATGAACAGAATGCTCAGGATCATAATAAGGGCTCGTCTCGGGTAGCCCGTCCGGTCCGCCGTCGCCAATGAACAGATCCTTGAGGCCGTCGCCGTCCATGTCGATCACCCGCGCCAAAGTAGCCCGGATAATCTGGATGGGTTCTTCGCCGAACACCGTGGTGGTTGCTTCAAAAAATCGGTTGTTGCCGTTATTTCTCCAGGCTGTTAGCGGGTTGGGCGGGTCTCCCTCATAATAGGGATAAGTTCCGGTCCACTGGTCATCGGGTACGATCCCCCAGCGGATGACGTCCAGGTCCCCGTCGAGGTCAAAATCCATCAGGACTAACTTGCTTCCCGCGCCGCCAAACTCGCAACTGGAAACCCGGTACTGTGCTGTAAGCGTATCCGCCTCACACTCGGCTGCGGCCTCAAATACGGGCTCCAGGTAAAACACTTCATCCATCGCCAGGAAGGCGAAGAGGTTAGGCCAACCCGCAAAAAAGGAGGTGTAGAGCCGGCAGGGGTTATGTCGCGAACTGTCAGTGGCACAAAATCCACGCCCGCCGGATTTCTTGTTCCACTGTGCGAATAAGTATCCGGCATCTGGTACAGCGGTAAAGGTCTCATCGAAGAGCAGATCTACCACGTCTATTTCACAGATCTGGCCAGCAGAACATGTGTACGTGCCAGATGCTGTAGTGACTGTACCACCAACAGGTACAATAATTTGGAGTTTGCAGCCTGCTAGAAAGCTCAGAAGGATGAGCAAGGTAGTGTTTCTCATTAGCATGAAAATCTCCCACAATCGATAGTCTTTGAATGTCAAAGCAGTCGCAAGCCAATTATGAGGCAGCTTGTTCTCTGTTTCAGAAAACTAGAAGGTAGGGAAACCCACGATTGACCTGCTGGTGACAGCGCAACGCCCGAATCAGCTACGCGGCAGTGTAGCACGTTGGTCATCGGTTTTGGCGCGGATCGCGCGAAATTCGGAACCCGCCTTCCACTGCGGCCATCGCTTCGAATTACCCAGGTCTCGCAAAATTGTATGAAATAGCTCAATGTCTTCAACAGCGCCACGTAGGTCCCAGTCAGTGCTCCAGGCGTCGCAGGTCTGGTGATAACAGTTGCCGATGTAATCTGCTATCCACTGATCACCCGCCGCTCGACCACCGTCAACCAAGTCAGCACCACCAGCAATTCCCATGATCAGCAATACTGGCACGCCTTGTCGCGCCATCGAAAAATGGTCAGCGCGGAAAAACAAACCATTCTCTGGAAGACTTTCAGGCGTAACCACTCGAGATTGCAGGGCTGCAGCCCGTACTAGATCCCCTTCCAGATCACTCTGGCCTTCACCGACTAAAATTACATCCCGTGCCGGACCAGCAGTCTGAAGAATATCCAGAGTGAAATTAGCCACGGTTGAATGCAACGGATAAATCGGTTTCATAGCATACGCTGCTGAACCCAGCATGCCACTCTCCTCCGCGGTCCATACGGCGAAAACAACGCTACGCGCCATAGGCGGTTGTGCCTTGAGCACACGTGCCAGTTCAATTACGCCAGCCGTTCCGAGTGCGTCATCATTGGCACCAGGGCGCACAGTGCGCCCCTGCTCATCTGGCTCACCTTGGCCATATGCATCCCAATGAGACGACACCATCAAGGTCTCGTCAGCGCGCGAAATACCGGGCAGTCTTGCTAGCACATTTTGGGACTCGAGTTTTTCAAGCGCAACATAAAAGCTTGCGCTCATAGACGCTTGAGGTAACTCAAATGCAGAGAAATCATCGCGCCTTGCTAGTTCGCGCTGCTCGACAAAATCTAGCCCAGCCGCAGCAAACAATGCAGTCGCCGCGTCATAGTGAAGCCAGCCTTGCAGCAGTGGTGGCAACGGACCGCTAGTCTCAGCCAGTGCATATTGACCACCCGGTGACGACGACGCCACATTCCACCCGTAGCCCGCTGCCTTGTCTTCATGAATCACCAGCGCTGCAAGTGCTCCGCGGCGTGCAGCCTCCTCATACTTGTACGCCCAGCGACCATAATATGTCATACGCTTACTGCCAAAGCGTCCCGCGACTCGCTCGTCAGCAGCGGCTGAAAAATCTGGATCGTTGACCAAAAACACGGCGACTTTTCCGGACAAATCAATATCACCAAAATCATCCCAGTCCCGTTCAGGTGCGCTAGCACCAAAACCAACAAATACCAATGGTGCACCAGCAATATCGACAGCCTCTACGGCCCGGGCCGTAGTAACCGCAACGTCGACGCCTTGCTGCCAAGATTGATTGTCACTACCTACCGAAAAGCTCAATTTTCCATCGGTGGCCAGTTGGGTATGGATCAAGGGAACCGGTTGTGTCCAAGCACCGTCGACACCGCCGGGTTCAAGCCCCAGAGACTTAAATTGATCAACCAGAAAGTCAACCGTTTTCACTTCACCAGCCCCTCCCGGAGCACGGCCCTCGAACTCATCGGAAGCCAGAATCTTGACAATGTTCGACAGACGATGGCTGTCGATTGCCACTACAGCTTTCTGTGCTACGAAAGCACCATCCGTTTGGCTATCGACAACCGGTTCGGCTGTTTCGGAGCATGCGGTAATAACTACCATTAGGGTAAGGCTGAGGCACAGATGGTTGAAGTGGTTCATAACTATGTTTCCCGACAAAGGTGATAGCAAGGCACAAGGCGGCACCGCATGGATTCTGATTTCGACTTATAGCCGTTCCCAACCTCACGCAGTGCGAGTATAAATGCCCTGATTCCCTGAATCATTAAGTATAGCGCACAGGATTATATGGAAGGTGCGCCGAATGCAAGTAACTGAAATTAAGTGCACTGTCCCCTTCTCTCATTGGAGTCGGTGCAGCATGCTTTCGCCACCACATAGCAGTCAGCAAAATCTAAAAAATGTCTCCAGTCGAAATCGAGCAAGTCATGCTTTCCCGCTCGCAGGTGATAAGCGATGGGGCCGGCAAGTGCCTCACCTGCAGCAGGCATAGCGGAGAATTCACTGGTGGCCATGCCATACAGACGATAAACCTCCGCCGCCGCACGGGTGGCGAGAAATTCACCTCGTGGATCAGCCCAGGAATCTTCACTGGCACTGGCTACATAAACCGGGCGGGGAGCTAACAATGCAATCAGTTGGTGCTGATCAACCGGCAAGTTACCTTCTTGCCCTGCATAGTTTTTAAACTCCGCAGTAAACCAATGGGGAAACATCGCCGTAATAATTTTTACCGTTTCTCCAAACTGGCGGCGAGACAACGCGGCACCGACGGCGCCGGAATTGTTGCTGATAGCCGCCGCAAAACGCAGATCTTGGGCTGCCGCCCACAACGAGGCCTTACCCAATCTAGAGTGGCCAATAGCGACCACCCTTGAGGCATCAACTCCCTGGTTCTCCTCAAGATAATCCAGTATACGACTCATGCCCCAGGACCAGGCCCCAATCGCTCCCCATTCGGCAGCATTATTATCGTTCCTAAACAAACCGTGAACGCTGTTGACCAATCCACCCCCATGATCGGGATAAAAATCGCCGTAATAAGCAGTCACCAGGGCATAGCCTCGATCAATAATCATTTCCAACGGATAACGCCTTACACGGTATCCGCGATTAGCATCCGTGGCACGATTGGACAGAACGCCATGCTCTTCCTCCTTGCGCACCCAGGACTCCGTCAACAGCACAGAATGCTCATCGCTAATGGTGTGGTTGCCCCTAAAATTCAGCCCTAAAAAGGCCGGAACGGGCTCTGATACGTTGTTAGGGCGATAGATCAGCACGATGACCTTGTGCCCCTGAATGTCGAGTTCCACCTGCTGCCGTTGCGCCTTTCCGTTGAGGGCCAGCCTACCGGATTCGACCACACGAGACTGGACTGAAAGTAGCTTGCCGGGCGTCTGCCCATAGATGTGCTCGGAAAACTGTGCCAGCAATTCCTCCCGGTTACTTTGCCACTGCTGGACCGATTTAATGGGCTTACCAGTCACAGAACCCAGCAAGGGTGGCAATTCATACGCAGGCACCTGCTCCTCCTGCTGATTGATGTCCAGTAAAATTAGCGGCGAGACATCCGGGAACTCCTGACGAAACTGCCATAGCTGCTTAACAGTATCTACAGCACCGCCGGCGTCGCAGCCACATAAAAGCAAGATTAACAGGAGGGTAGATAGAGATTTCGCGCTTTGAAGATACATACTGATTGAACTTCCCACTAAATATATTGCCACTTCGTATTGGCCATGCCCCCGGCCATGGGTACCATATTGTAGTCATGAAAAGTTACCCAATCCAGTCAAAACTGTGAGGGGGAAGAGATATGGATAGACAGCCCGATAAAACCGCTCAGTCCGAACTACGCTTAGTGACTTAATACTTCATCGAGTCGTCCAAATACCTCTACAGCCGGAAAAGCGGTGTAAGGGGCAGCGAGTTTATTTGGCAATACCCCAAAACCCGTTGCGGGCTCACAGGTTCCTTATTTGCTTCACATTTCCTCCTAACTTCACTCACTTTAGTAGCTTACATTTGTATTGAATTCCCTACCGACCTGCTAATCTGTCCGGAGTCCAACGTGAAAAAATACATCAGAGCATTATCAGTGAAGCGCCCGATAGCTCTTGTCAAAACTGCAGCACTCCTTGCTGCCGCCCTGTTCCTGTCGGGCTGCAAACTGCAAATCACGGTTCCCGAAGGGGGCAAAGTAGTGAGCACTTCAGGCACTTACAACTGTGCTGCTGGCACCGTGTGTACTATCGATGTGTTGGATTTGATGTTTGACGAAACATTTGAGGCACTCAGTGACGAGGGCTACACCTTCACCGGATGGCTCAAGGTAAATCAGGGGTTTTGTGGTGGCAAGGCCAGCGCCTGTAGACTACACACTACGGCCTTTGGCGATTACCCGGCGTTAATGACGGCATTGACCGACGAGAATACGGTGACTTATCTGCAGCCCGTATTCGAGGCGACCGCCATACCGGTGCCGACGCCGATACCCACCAATGCTACAGAAAGATACGAGTACACGCTTTTCTCACCCATGCGATCAACCAGTACTTACCTTATCGATGAACAAGGTAATGCCGTACATACCTGGGCGAGTGAGTATACCGGCTTGTCTGTCTATCTTCTGGATAATGGTGAGCTATTGCGTCCCGGAGGTATCGGCGATAAACCGTCAACCTTTTCCGGGCGGACCGGTGGCAGTGCTGGTGTGATAGAGATATTGGACTGGGAAAGTAATGCCATTTGGAGCGCGGATGTGGCGACCGAAGATTACTTAAGTCATCACGATGTAGCACAGCTACCCAATGGTAATATTCTGACCATTGTCTGGGAAGCTATAAGTGCAGATGAAGCTTTGGCTTTGGGTCGATCCTCTTTATCAGATGATACATTGTGGGCCGACGCAATCTATGAAATATGTCGATCCAGCGAAAGTAATCATTGCACCGACGGTGAAATAGTCTGGGCTTGGTCAGTTTGGGATCATGTAGTTCAAGACACTGATCGTAGCATCACCAGCACTTATGTAAGCAATGTAAGCAATGTAAGCAAGCATACAGATAAAATTGACCTCAACTTTTTTACTGGTCAAGGTTCTTCTGATTGGACTCACATAAATTCTGTTGATTACAACGCGGATACAGATGAAATACTCGTTAGCGTTCGCAGTTTCAATGAGTATTGGATCATCGATCATGGTGATTCCAACCAGGGAATTGTGTCTCGAGTGGGCAATCCCTCTGCCTATGGCGGCACTGGCGAGCAAACCTTGTTCGTTCAACACGATGCACAATGGATAGACGAGGGGTTGCCTGGAGCTGGCAATATACTTGTTTTCAATAACGGTTTTGGTAGACCAGAAGGGGATTATTCATCGGTAGATGAGTTTTGCTATGATGGTGATGACTGCACGCCCGGAGAAATGATTTCTAGCTATAGCGAAGGCGTTTCCGGCGATTTTTATGCCGATCATATCTCGGGAGCACAACGACTGGAAAATGGTAATACACTGGTGTGTGAAGGAACCGAAGGGCGTTTATTTGAATATAATAATAGTCATGAAATAGTTTGGGAATACAACCATGGTTCAGAAATATTTAGAGCGACGCGTTATTATAGTGATTACTCTGGATTGACTGAGTGGGAAACGCGCAGCGGTGAGAAATTCCCAGCGTACACATCGGGAGTTTCTCCATCCATATTTTGAGTATCATTGCGCTGAAGATGGAAATTAGAAGTCGCAACCCCCCTATCCCACCAATTTGGGTGATAATTTTGATATGAGCATAGAGAAAAGAGTTATTCGATTGGAGTCGCACGGTCCCGCTGGGACCGGCATGCCCGAAATGAAGTGTAATCCCGAGGACTTCGCTTCTGATCTGCCCACCCAAACACTTCATGTCTACTATGATGATGAGGAATTGGGTCTAAGTGTAGGTGTCTGGACTACATCATCAATGCAGGAAACCTTTGGGCCGTATCCGGGAGATGAATTCGTGTGGTTGCTTGAAGGTGGGTTTAAAATGGTTGACGGGGACGACTGTCTTCTTGATTCATTTGAGCCAGGAGACAGCGTCTATTTCCGGAATGCAGCTCCAGTTAGCTGGGTTCAAGAAGGGCATTTGCGTAAGTTTTACATCACCTATCTAAATCCAAAAAACGAGGTGCCCACCAACGTACCCGCAAAAGATGCAGTCCAGTCACTCGACCCGTCCATTTCACCCGAGCAAATGGATATTATGGAGACAACAGACCCGTTCATTATTAAGGGCCCTTTGCCTACCCAGCGCGACTACAATTACTTCACCAATGATGCCGAGGATATGTTCGTGGGTTTGTGGGACACCACCTCGTTTGAAAGTGAGATGGCGCCGTTCCCTTGTTATGAATTTGTTCGGCTACTCGAGGGTGAAATTACCATTTCGGAGGAGGACGGTACCGTCAATACGTTCGTGAAGGATGACGTATTCTTCATTCCGAAAGGCACAGTATGCAGCTGGAAGACGAGTGAATATGTGAAGAAATACTACGCAATGGTCTCGTAGCATCCCAAGTTCTGCCGGATCCTGATTGGAATGCTTGCAGATCAGGATCAGAGCAGAATCCGGGGGATCATTCGCTTCCCCCGACTAGCGATTACGCCGGACACCGGGAGGACGGCTGCGCGCAGGCCGCCCGTTTTCGCTTGATTACCAGTTCTTACGAAGGGTGAGCCCCCAGGTGCGCGGCTCGGTGTAGAAGGCATTGTACTTTCCATCCTGCAGCACCGAGTCGCTGATTGTGCCGGTGTATTCCTCAGCCGTCAGATTGCGAGCCCAGGCAGTCAGCAAAATATCGTACTCCTCAAAAATCAAACCCGCACGAAGATTAATCAACGTGTAATCTCCGTCTACCTTCTCGGGATCGCTGTTTATGTCGGTCATTCTCTCATCGGTGTAAATATACTCGCCGTAGACGAAGCCGGTGATGCCACTGGACAGGATAAATTCCTGGTTACCCGACAGCACCAACACCTGCTCCGGGTTGCTGGAGAAAGGGTCGCCGCTGCGATCACAGGAACCGTCGCCATTGTCGCCAGGATCCACAACCCCGGTATGCCAGGGCGACCCAAGCCAACAGGGCCCGCCCGGAAACTTTGAGTATTCCGCCTTATTGTAGGCGTAGCCCAGGGTCAGGCTGGTGGTTGCGGTGGGCTGCCAGAAGATATCTGCTTCGCCGCCCCAGGCTTCGGCGGTACCGGCATTGGACAGAACAAAACCGTCGCCCTTGAACGAAGACGTTTGTAAATCATCGAACTCAGTGCTGTGCAGGGCCAGATTGACCCGCAGCGCCTGGTCTGGGAATTCAGCTTTCATACCAATTTCGAGGGCCGTCGATGTTTCTGCTTCAAACATCACATCAAAGGCTACGTCGATTCGGTCGGTGTTGACACCGCCGGCTTTGTAGCCGGTACCATAGGAGGCATAGAACATGGTGGTATCGTTGGCGAACCAGCTCAGCTTGAGGGTGCCCGTCGTCTGTGTATCATCGATATTTTCGTCCACGTTGTCCCGTGGCGCCGTTGGAGCGAACAGCCAGAATGCCCAACCCGGCCCGAAGTCAAAGCACTCAAAGGGGGTACAGGGAGTGGCGTCCTCGATGAAGGTGTTTTCCAGGTCTTTCTCCTCCCGGGTCCAACGCAGGCCGGCGGTCAGCACGAAGTCGTCGCTAAGTTGGTAGTCGACCTGGCCGAACACGGCGTAGCTCTCGTGTTCCTGTGCAGCAAAGTTGGTTGAGCCAGTGCCAGCGGGAAATCCCTCTCCAAAAGCGGCCGTTATATCAACCAGGTGCTCTCCGGCTATCAACTCTCCCTCGGTATCCATCTCCTGGGTGAAGTAATACACGCCGGCGACATAATTGAAGTTGTCGTAGTCGTTGCTAATGCGCAGTTCCTGGCTAAAACTGCTCTGGTCCACCGTCTTAACTTGAACCAGCGCATCGATATTGGCAAAGTCCGCATCGAGATGATCATGCTGGTCGAAGGATCGATAAGCCGAAATGCTGGTCAGTTGGAAAGCATCGGTGTGCCAGTCAATTTGAGCAGAGACGCCCTGGTCCTCGTTACTGGAGTTTGACAGAAAGCTGCTGGATATTTTGTAATCATAGAAATCCTCAGCCTGAAGCACGGTGCCACCCAACACGTCCTCGATGATAGTATCCGTGCCGGTTTTTCCCGGTATACCGTCGGCGACGTAATTATTCTTCCAGGTGCCGGTACCACAGCAAATCTCGTCTACTTCTGAGCGGTCGGCGATAATGTGAATGCTGAGATCATCGGTGGGGGTCCATAGGGCCTGGGCTCGGATACCCCAACGATCGCGATCGTTCATCTTCTCGTCGCCGAACTCGACTGAATCCACAATACCATCGCGCTTCATACCAAAACCAGTGACCCGGAAGGCCAGCACATCCTCAATGGCGCTCAGCGATATCGCAGCACTGCCGCTGCGCAAATTGTAGTCACCATAGGTGCCCTCGATATAGCCACTACCCTCGTGATCGGGTTTCACGCTGTAAATCGACACCGCACCCGCTGGCGAGTTACGGCCGAACAGCGTGCCCTGGGGGCCGCGCAGAACCTCGATGGCAGCGACATCCACCAGATTATTGATCATCGAACCCTGGCGGGAACGGTAGGCGCCGTCTACGTAGAGGCCGACCGAAGATTCCAGGGCGAAGTTCTGCGAACTGGTGAAAACCCCTCGAATGGCGAAAGTCGTGGTCGACGAGCTTTGAGTCTGGCCCACTCGCAGGCTGGGAATATTGGCCTGCAGGTCGAAGAGATCCTTGGCACCGGTCTGCTCGATCATCTCACCTGTGAAGGCGGACACGGCCACGGGAACATCCTGCAGGTTCTGTTCACGCTTCTGCGCCGTTACGATCACTTCCTCCAACATCTGCGCTTGCAACGGTGTGGATGAAATAGCAATGATGGCGGTTGCAAGTACTGCCTTACGTAAGGGAAAAATCATCAATCTACATCCTTTTTTAGAATTTGTTCGTTTGTGTTGCATATGATCATCGAAAATGCTCACCTTAGGCAAGAGACAGTTTTGTGACAAAAGACCGTAGCCAAGACAAGGGTACCCAGAATTCAATTTGCATATATAGTATGTTGATTTGCAGTGAAGACTGAGCCACTAAACGCCGATGTTTGCATTCTGATTTGACCCGAGCTGAGAACAGAAAACGCAATATGATTCAGTGCGTTGAAATAGCCCAGGTGGGTGATATTCAATGCACAATTTGGGCCAGCTTGGCGTGCAAATCAACACTGGGACAGGCCTCAATGAGTGTAGATGCAAATAGCAGCTCAGTGTAAGCCTAGCCTAGCCTTACAACAACTCCGGAATACAAGCGCGCTTGAATCGTCTGTTTATCGCGCTAGATGCCGACCTGTTTATCGGTACAATCTCCTCCAACTTCTTCAAGGTTGTGAAATCACTGCTCGACAAACCTGAACGGTGTCAGAGTGTTGGCTGGTAACGGCTTTATTGCAGCAAGGCTAGACCTTCCATGCGCCATTGGAGGGCAGATCTAATGAAGCCTTTGACCAAATATATCAGTGATATAGGGTTGGCTATGGCCTGCGATCACCAGTCAGCACTGTACAGAAGTACCGCATCAGGGAAAAAATGCGAGTTGGACATTACATTCAATGCGGATGATTTTGGGCCGTTTTCAGATGGTGATACAGTCTATCTGCACGGTCATGCATTGCAAGATTTTGTGAATTGCTACTGGGCGAAGATTCAAGAAAATGGAATCAGGATCTCGCTCGTCACCACCCATCATGCCTGCTGCATGCCGCTTGAGTTTTCAGCCACCCGGGGCTTTGATTACCTTGGTCTGCTCAGGTCCAGCAACCTCACTCACTGGTTCACCGAAAGCTGTGATTTACCAGCGCATCCGAAAATGACGTCGATACCTATCGGTATCAACTACATATCACTTGCAACCGTAACCCGTCATATCCGGGGTGAGGGCCCCGTATCCCAACCGATGGTATCGCAACCTATTACCCCTCCCCTCACCCGGCCCCACTCCGCATTTGGTGGCAGAACACCCTATGAAATTGCGGGAGAAAAGCTACAATGATGAATCGAGGGATTGTCCTGCCAGGTATGCAATATCACAATACAATTGCCGCATACCAGCAGGCACTGGGAGAATGACATGACACCAAATGAGTACTTTCAAAAACTAAACAGCGACTATCTGGCACTGGCACAACCCTTTGAGGAATTGTTTTGGACCACCTTTATGGGCACTAGTGAGGACCATGATGGTCGCGTGGCCGCGGAGACAGCTCTTAATACTTTCAAGGCTAACCCGGCACGGATCAGTGAACTTATAGCGCAGATTACACAGTTGGAACAGGAGGAGAATTCACCGGAGAATTCGGCTTTGCTGCACGGGTTGCGAGGCTGGTTACAATTCTTCGAGGTCAATGCCATTAAGAGCGCAACCGCCAGGGACATGACCGGCCAGTTATTACAGGACGATTCCGATCTGTTTGAAAAGCGCAAAAAACTGGTGCTACATTTCGCCAACGAGCAGGGCGAGCAGGTGGAGGCTTCAACTCTGGTTTTAAGTACCAATCTTCTCAGTGAAGACAGCGAGGCCGTGCGCAAAAGCTCCCACGATGCACTGCTTGAGCTGGAGGGTTTCGTGGTTAGGAATGGCCTGATCGAAGCCATCAAGCACCGGAATGCCTATGCCCGGGCCCAGGGCTACCGCAACTTCTTTGATTACAAGGTCAACAAAGAGGAGCGCATGACTCCCGAACAACTGTTCGAGATCCTCGACGAATTTGAACACCAGACCCGCGATGCGCAAATGCAGGCCACGGACTCGCTCATTGAAAAGCACGGTGAGCATGCCACCCAGCCACACAATCTTAAGTACTACATGCGCGGCGATACCACCCGGGAAATGGACCCCTACCTGCCATTCAGCAAGAGCCTGCAGCGCTGGGTGGAATCCTTCGGCCGTATGGGCGTTCAATTTCGCGATGCAACACTGACCCTTGATTTACTGGATCGCAAGGGCAAGTACGAGAATGGTTTTATGCATGCACCGCAGGTGGCATGGTACAAAAACAACGATTGGTCTCCCGCCGTGATCAACTTTACCAGCAATGCCAATCCGGACCAGGTGGGTAGTGGCAACGACGGCCTCAACACGCTCTTTCACGAAGGCGGGCACGCCGCCCATTTTTCCAACATTACTCAAAATGCCCCCTGCTTTTCCCAGGAGTTTCCGCCCACCTCCATGTCCTACGCGGAAACTCAATCTATGTTTTTCGACAGCATGCTCAGCGATGCGGACTGGCTCAAGCTGTACGCCAAGAACACCAAGGGTGAAGCGGTTCCGGATAAACTAATACACAAGTCCATAGAAGCCACACAGCCCTTTTTCGCCAATGGTGAGCGCGGCATTCTGGTAGTCCCCTATTACGAGTGGAACATCTACTCACTGCCCGAGGAGGAGCTTAGCGCCGAGCGGCTCATAGAACTCGCCCGTCACTGGGAGAAAAAAATATTGGGTGTCAATTGCGCGGCTCGTCCATTGCTCTCCATTCCGCATTTGCTGGACAAGGATGCAGCCTGCAGTTACCAGGGCTACCTGCTCGCCAATATGGCGGTGTACCAAACCCGCGCATGGTTCCTGCGCGAGTATGGCTACCTCACCGACAACCCCCATATTGGCAATATGCTTGCACAACACTACTGGGCACCAGGAAACAGCATCAGTCACAACGACACGCTGTTGAGCCTAACCGGCGAAGGTTTTACCGGCAAATACCTGGCCGCGCACTGCAACCGCTCGGTTGCGGAGGCCTGGCAGGAGGCGCAGACATCAATGGCCAGCGCACTGGCCAGAATCCCTCCGCCAGTACAGCCATTACAGGCCGCTATACAAACCGTACACGGTGAAGAGTTGCTAGCCAGTAACTCCGAATCAGATACCGCGATGTTTGCCGACTTCGAAGCGGAAATAAACCGGCGCTATCACTAATCATAATCAAAGGGGACGGGTTTATTTGCTTCACCTTCCACCTAGGTTCCGGCCCCCATTAGCCCCTCATTGCCAACAGGGCACAGAAAAACGAGAAACGCTTGCCCCAGGGGGGATGACCTAGGTGAAGCACTTCGTGGAGCAGTTTGAGGTGCAAATCAACAGACAGGTGTTTGAACGGCATCGTCAATGAAAAGAGGAGTTGGGTAAATGGCGAAACTTGTCAGTGGTCTGCGTGAGTCGGCGATGTCCGATGTTCAGGTACGTGCAGCGCAAGCCGCCTCGGGGTTTAACCAGTTAGGTGTCGAAGAAGGTGATGCAGTAGCCTTGCTTATTAGGAATGACTTTGCTTTCTTTGAAGCAGCTATCGGTGCCGCACTCCTGGGCGCATACGCTGTACCTGTGAACTGGCACTTCAGGGTGGATGAAGTCAGGTACATTCTGGAAGATAGCGGCGCCAGGGTGTTGGTGGTACATGCGGATTTGCTCCACAGCGTTCAAAAGGGCTTCCCCGAAAACCTCGAGATTCTTGTCGTGCCCACGCCAACTGAAATCTCTGAGAGCTATCAGATTGATAGCGCGGCTTGCATCGTTCCCGACGGACACATTGACTGGAATATCTGGCTAGCGGAGCAACAGGTCTGGAACACAGCGGCGAAACCCAAGCGCAACAATGTCATCTACACCTCGGGCACCACTGGAAAACCAAAGGGCGTGATGCGAATGCCTGAAACGCCGGAAACAACGATGGCAACGGTGAACGTCGTCCGTGGGGTGTTTGGCATCGAGAAAGGGACACTTATTCGCACCGTCCTTACCGGCCCCATTTATCACAGCGCTCCCAATGCCTATGCCCTGGCCTCAGCGGCTTCCGGGGGTGATGTCATCCTGCAGCCAAGGTTCGACCCGGAGGAGTTGCTAAGCCTGATAGAACAATACAGTGTTACCCACCTTCATATGGTACCGACTATGTTCGTCCGGCTCCTCAAATTGCCCGAGGCCGTGAGATCGAAATATGACCTCTCTTCGCTTGAGTTTGTGGTCCACGCAGCGGCGCCTTGCCCACCCGATGTCAAGCGCGCGATGATC
This sequence comes from Halieaceae bacterium, assembly GCA_018657645.1. GTDB lineage: Bacteria > Pseudomonadota > Gammaproteobacteria > Pseudomonadales > Halieaceae > JBALVT01. Next base: position 14,196 of record JABHWT010000273.1, read on the forward strand.
GAGTGGTGGGGGCCAGTCATTAATGAATATTATGGAGGAACTGAGACAGGGCCGGTTGTATTCCACAATTCCGAACAGGCGTTGAGTAAGCCCGGGACAGTAGGCCAGAAGATAGTTGGCATTGAATTGAAGGTTATCGGGTCCGACGGACGCGAATGCGCCGCCGGCGAGGCGGGCGAGTTATTTATGGTCAATCGAGGATACTCCGATTTTACCTACAAGAACCAGGAGCAGAAGCGGCAGGAAATTGATCGCTCGGGGCTTTTAACAATTGGCGATATCGGTTATATGGATGAAGATGGTTACCTGTTCATATGCGACCGGGCTCGCGATATGGTCATTTCCGGGGGCGTGAATATATACCCGGCGGAGATCGAAGGCGTGTTGCTCGGCATGTCCGGCGTTAAGGACTGTGCAGTTTTCGGCATTCCCAGTGAAGAGTTCGGCGAATCGTTGTGCGCCCATGTCGATGTGGACCCGAACGCGATAACCGAAGCGGGCCAGGTGCGTGACTGGCTTGTCCAGCGGATAGCGAAATACAAGGTTCCCAGAATTATCGTGTTTGACAATCAACTGCCGCGGGAGGATTCAGGCAAGATCATGAAACGCAAGATACGCGACACATACTGGCGAGAAACCACCCGCGCAATCTGACACGCAGCCAGGAGTGATAGAGGCACAGCGTAGAGAAGTAACGCCTTTACTCGCCGCAGTATTTGGTCTACCTTAAGTCGGGAATCAGAAAATATGCCGCAGTACCCATGGTGACACCACAGCAGAAGGAATATAAAATGAAAAATCTCGGGCTAGCATGTCACTACGTGCTCGGAATTGCGCTATCAGCCAGCAGCCTTCACATCAATGCTTCGACCGACGGGCCCACTGAAGCGGATAAAAAATACTCGCCTCCAGCCAATACTACTCATGCCACCAATGTGTATTGGGGTGATTCCCACTTGCACACGGGCCTATCACTGGATGCTGGTTTGTTCGGCAACACCCTGGGCCCCGATGAAGCGTGGCGTCTGGCCCGTGGTGAAAAGATCACCGCTTCCTCCGGCATACCGGTACAACTGGCCCGGCCACTGGACTGGATGGTACTAACCGACCACTCAGACATGATGGGGATTGCCATCGACATCAAAGAGGGCGCACCCAATATTCTCGCTAACAAGAAGGGCAAGGAGTGGCACGAGGGTTTTAAGAAAGGCGGCCGCGCAGCCGGAGAGGCCGCCTTCGACCTGATCCAGAATTTTTCTCAAATGACCTTGCCCGAGCAATTACTTAATGACTACAGCCCTGGCTCAAAAGCCTTTGGCAGAGTCTGGAAAGAGATCGTTGACAACGCGGAGCAACACAATGAGCCGGGCTTGTTTACCGCCTTTATTGGTTATGAGTGGACCTCGGTACCCAAGGGCTTCAATCTGCACCGCAATGTCATCTTTCGAGATAACGCAGATAAGGCCTTACAGTTACAGCCAGCCACCACTCAGGCACCTAAAGGCAGTACCGACCCCAAATTTTTGTATCAGTGGCTTGAAAACTATGAAAACAAAACCGGTGGTCGCGTCTTTGCCTTCGCCCATAACGGTAATCTGTCCAATGGCTGGATGTTTCCCACCGAAAAAACCTATCACGGCGGCGTGGTTGATAAAGACTACGCGGAGCAGCGCGCCAGGTGGGAACCCCACTACGAGATCACCCAAATAAAGGGAGACGGCGAGGCACACCCCACGCTGTCCCCGGAAGATGAATTTGCAGACTATGAAAACTGGTCTGTGGGCAACCTGGACCTCAGCGAATTAAAAACTCCAGCCATGCTCAAAGGTGAATATGGTCGTGAAGCGCTGAAACTGGGCTTGAAATTGGAGAAAAAATTCGGCGTTAACCCGTACAAATTTGGGGTTGGCGGCGCCACCGATAGCCACACCGCCCTAGCCACTGCGGATGAAGATAACTTCTTTGGCAAATCCACCAGTGTAGAACCCAATGCCGAGCGCATTAATCACCCCTTCATCAAGTCGGAGCTTGGGGAAATTCCGGGCTATACACTGGTCGCTTCAGGTTACACCGGTATCTGGGCTCATGAAAATACCCGTACCGCCCTGTTTGACGCCATGGAGCGCAAAGAAACCTATGCCACCACCGGCCCCCGCATGACGGTACGCTTCTTTGGCGGCTGGGATTTCAACGGGAACGAACTGTATTCCAGCGATTCTGTGGGCATTGGTTACGCCAAAGGCGTACCCATGGGTGGAGACTTAAACAGAGCTCGGGGTAAAAAGGCCCCGAACTTTATGATCCAGGCCAGCAAAGATCCTCTGAGCGGTAATCTCGACCGGGTGCAGGTGATAAAAGGTTGGATGGATGCCAGCGGCAGGACCCATGAAAGGGTCTATGATGTCGCCGTTTCCGATGGCCGCAGCATCGACAGCAACGGCCGCTGCAAGGCGCCGGTTGGTAATACCGTCGACCTGAAAACCGCCACCTGGAGCAATAGTATTGGTGATGTCCAGTTGGGTGTAGTCTGGACTGACCCAGATTTTGATGCCGATGAGTCAGCCTTCTATTACGTTCGAGTGCTGGAAATTCCAACCCCACGCTGGGTGCTTTATGACAAGGTGCGGTTGGGAGCAGAGTTGCCCGAGGAGGCTGAACTTATAGGCCAGGAGCGGGCTTATACATCACCGATCTGGTATTCGCCAAAATAACGAATACAAGCCTCGGGGAGTCATTCCCTATGCCGCCTGGCTCTACTATCGCGTCAATCTGAGTCACCGCCGGTGTGCAGAACTTGCCGGAGCCATCCTGAGATAATGAATGTCTTGTAACTGTATTCACTGTAGCCCAAATACACTCTAGAATTGCAGGTACTAAGTTAGTACACATTCTCTTTTCTGCCGCATCAAGGTATGAGTTATGCCAACCCAAACAGACGTCGTAATTATCGGCGCCGGCTCTGCTGGTTTGTCAGCTGCCAAAGAGCTTACCACACAAGGAATTTCATTCATCTTGGTAGAGGCCTCCCATCGCATCGGTGGTCGTGCTTACAGTGAAGAAATTGCCCCTGATGTTTGGTTTGATTTGGGCTGTGCTTACTTGGTCTCTGGACCCGATGCGGAGAAGCATATTGACGAAAGCAATCCCTTTATAGACTTTGCAAAAAAGCAGGGTGCTTTTATCGAGCAATATCAATACGACGCGCACTACAATTTTGACGGCCAGGCTCTAGATGATCTCGAGAAGAAAGAGCAGGATAAATTCTACAAAGAGTGTGAAGACGCAATACGGAGCTCAGTTTCTAGTGGTGATGATTGCGCTATTAGCGAAATCGTTGATCTCGAAGATCCCTATGCGAAACCCTACATGGACATGATGGCTGTGACTGCCCCTAAAGATCTTGACGAGGCATCGGCAGCTGATTTTTTTCACAAAGTCGAAGAACATGTAACGTTCAACGCTCTACGCGGCTATGGAAATTTAGTCGCGCATTGGGGCAGCGACACTAAGGTTTCATTAGACACAAAGGTGGAAAGTGTCGATTGGTCGGGTGGAGATATTCTTGTAAAAACCATTAAAGGATCAATACGAGCTCGCTGTATAATAAGCACAGTATCCAATGGGATATTAGCCGCGCAGCAAATTCACTTTAATCCACGATTACCCGACTGGAAAATGGAAGCTGTTCAGGGCGTGCCCATGGGTGCCGAAAATAAAATCGGGGTGCATTTTACCAAGGATGTCTTTGGCCCCGAGGCTGGCGGCTATTATCAGGCCTGGTCCAGTAAAGCACAGGGAGCCTACGTAGATGTAAATCTAATGTCTACAAATGTCGTTACGGTCTTCATGGGCGGGCGATTCAGTATCTGGATGGAAAAACAAGGCCCGCAAGCGGCTCACGAGTTTGCCGTCGACCGTATCGCAGACATATTTGGTAATGATATTCGCAAATCAGTTGGTCGTTCCATTAGTACCGCCTGGGTCACAGAGCCCTGGACATTGGGCTCTTACGCCTGTGCGTTACCCGGTCAATTTCATCAACGTGAATTGCTGCCGCGTGCCATTGATGGCAGATTATTTTTTGCCGGAGAGGCAACTGCCCGTGCTAACGGTACGTGCAATGGTGCATATTGGTCAGGGGTTCGTGCCGCCCGTGAAGTAGCAGAAGTGATAAACTGAGTTTTCTGGGGACAGTTTTCTGGGGACAGAGTTTTCTGGGGACAGTGCACCGAATGCAAGTACTGAAGTTAAGTGCACTGTCCCCGGAATGCCCGGAATGCCTCTGCTCAGCTGTGTTCCAGTTCAGCCACAAAATCACGCTTGAGGGTTCGAGCAGACATCATGAAGCAGGCGGCAGCCAGGATGAACCAGCACACGGTCACTGCCATTGCCTGTTTCAACCCAGTCGAGTTCGCCTCTGTGCAGATCGCCTGCTGGGCTTCGTCTAACCCCGAGTCTTTAGCCAGGCACAATGCCGGGCTCAGTTCACTTGCAAAACCGCTGGCGTCTAACTGAGAGATCATGAAGAAATCGCTCATAAAACCAACAAAATAGGGGCCGATGCCGTTTCCGATTAGCGATACAAGAATGAGTAGAGTCGCGATTGCCGTTGCCCGTGAACGGTGGCTGACGACACCTTGGCCGATATTGTACTGGGCGCCCAGGTAGGCGTAGTGGCACATCGCGCCAATGCCCCAAAACAAGAATATGAGTTTCAGGTCATCCAGATAAAAAGCACCGATATACGCAGGAACGGCGATTAGCAATCCAACGGCCGGAACCCAGGCTACCGCAGTTGGCCAGCGTGGTGTGAGCTTCTCGGTAATATAACCGCCTAGAAAAGTACCTATTGCAGCGAGGAAGGACAGCGGTGCGCCAAAATTGATGGCGGCGTCTCGTACTTCCAGGCCGTGCTCACGCTGCAAAAAAGGTGCCTGAAAACTGACCAGGCCGTAGCCCACAAAGGCGACTAAGGAGGCTCCGACAGCCATCCACCAGAAAGAGGGCTTACCCTTCAGTTCCTGAAACGCTTCGCTCCAGTGAATCCGGGCTTGCGGTGTTGAGCGGTGCAGATCAGAATAGCCTCTGGGCGGCTCTTTGATGGTCATCAGAACAATCAGGGCGATCACTACGCCGGGCACACCAACGACGACAAACGCAATGCGCCAGCCTTCTATACTGGCCCAATCCAGTGCTGAGAATAAACCGCCCAGTCCAATGCTTGATACCCATGCACCGATATCGGAACCGTGCATTTGTGCAATAGGGCCGCCAAATACATTTGCTAACACACCACCGAGTGTTACCCCCATGGAGTAAACGCCCAATGCTGTAGCGCGCTTCCTGGCGATGAAATAGTCGCCAATGATGGAGTTGGCGGGTGGGGTACAGCCCGCTTCACCCACAGCCACGCCGATTCTGAAGAATAACAGCGTCAAAAACCCGGCGGCGAATCCGCACAGGGCTGTCATGATCGACCACAAGATAATGCAGATGGTTATAATTTTAACGCGGTTCGATCGATCCGCCCATAGTGCAATCGGCAGGCCCATAACGGCATAAAAAATAGCAAACGGAGGGCCGTAGAGCAGCCCCCATTGAGAGTCGGTCAGGCCAAAAGATGTGATTATGGGCTGAGCAACAACGGCTATCAGCGTGCGATCGACAAAATTAAGTGTGTACACAAGCATGAGCAACAGGAGCACATAGTGTCTATAGCCAGAAGTGCCAAAGCCGGTGAGATGCCCATTTTTCAAAGTGCTGTTCATTTGCCGCTCACCTTTTTTGCTTATTCTCTACGTGCCGAGGCGGAACGCTGTCGATGGCATGTTATTCGATTGAGATCTCCAGAGCCAACTGGGGTACTGCCACTCATTAGCCACTCCCATCAACAGGATACAGGAAAACAAGAGGTGTTCGCCCCAGAGGGGTAAATTAGCTGACCCTGGTCTTGTCTGCACTCCCGAATTTTCAATCGACGTACTACTCCCGCATTTCGGGCATTTCGGGGACAGTGCACCGAATGCAAGTTACTGAAGTTAAGTGCACTGTCCCCGGAATGCCCGGAATGCCCCGGAGTGGGCTATGACCACAGCGGTTTTTGGGGTACCGTGGTGTGGCACGTCCCCGACCTGGGCATCACCATCGCCGCCGCCGCAACAGAAAGGGACGGTTACTATGGCCTGCTGAAACCGCTCATGGAACAAAGCATACAATTGTTGGCCGATAATGTTCAGCCCTGACCAAGTGCCTACTTTTGGTGGGTACCACAGGCGGATTGCCTCACGACTGGCGGTGATGCCGCGCTCGGCCAGTAGGTCTTCAACATCCCGGTGGCTCAGATTGGAGCGATAGTAGAGCCAGACAGCACAACTTATGATATCTGGCGGGAATCTGTGGCGTTTCTATGTGTTCATCCACCGATTCTAACAATTCCAGCGAGTTTATTTGGCAATACCCAATCCATGGTTCTGCTTGGAGAGCTAGTAGCCAAGACCACACTATGTGGTTGTCTGCAGCCAGTTGTGTATACTAAATTGACTGAAAAGGTGGCGTTTATTCCCCTTATACTTCAGACACTGATGTAGGTGGACAAAACAATCATGGCGGATGCTGGATATGATTCGGTTTTTCCTAAACTACCAAGACGTATGATGAACCGTGCCATCGATAGTGGGTTGGGAGAAAAAGATGTTGGAGCTTTGATTAGGACCTTGAGACCGAACTAGCGTTCGCTAGTACAATGTCGGTATCGACAACTTAAGGCGCCTCTGAATAATGCCATGGCATTATCCATAGCTGCCGTAACGAGAGGAACCAGTGAAACTAAAACAAATTGCTAGTATATTAGCGCTCGGTCTGGCTCTGGTCGCTTGTTCACTGGAACCAACCCGCAATTACCAGATCACCGAAGTCTGGATTCCAATGCCGGATGGCATCCGGCTGGCCGCAGACATCTACTGGCCAGCCGACGTTAGTGATAACGACCGGCGCCCAGTACTGTTGGAATACTTGCCATATCGCAAAGACGAGTCAAGGGCTCGAAATTACTCGCTGTACTCCTATTTTTTGGATCACGGCTACATCGTTGCGCGGGTAGACATGCGGGGTACCGGTAATAGTGAAGGAACGACCATCCCCTACGAATACTCGGACATAGAGCTCGACGACGGTGAAGTGGCGATAGACTGGTTATCACGCCAGAAATGGTCCACCGGTAGCGTGGGTATGTTTGGTATCTCATGGGGCGGTTTCAATTCCATACAAATGGCCATGCGCAACCCTCCCGCTCTAAAAGCATTTGTTGCCGCGATGGCAACCGAGTATCTCTATCAGGAAGATGTTCACTATATGGACGGCATCATGCATACCGATTCTTGGATGATGAGCAATGACCTTTTTAACGCGCTTCCCGGTGCTCCAGATTTTACACTGAATGAGGAATGGGTAAAGAATCGCTTTAACGTGAAGCCAAGCGTCTATACCTATATGCATCAACAGCGTGAGGGACCGTTCTGGGACAGAGCATCTGCCCGCAACCAGTACGAGAAGATTAGAGTACCAGGGTACCACATTGGTGCATGGTATGATGGATATCGTAACAGTCTGCCGCGGATGCTGGAACATGTGCGAGCACCCCAAAAGGCGTTAATAGGACCCTGGGATCACGATCTTCCCCATAACGCCGTTCTCGCACCCCGAATCGAGTGGCGGCACGAAGCCGTACGCTGGTTTGATCACTGGCTGAAGGGTAAAGATACCGGCATGCTTAATGAACCGGATTTTGCGGTTTTTGTTCGGGACTACCATCCGCCTGACCCTTCGCTTGAAGAGATCCCCGGCCATTGGCGATGGGAGGATGGCTGGCCAATCGAGCGGACTGAGCACAAGGAGTGGCTTCTCCACGGTGATCATAGCCTTTCTACCGACCAGGCTGAAGAAACCATACACACAACCGCGTATAAACCTTCTATGGGCCTGGAGGGCGGCGGGCCGACCATGTGGTGGGGGAGCCTGATACCGGATCAGCAACCCATGGACGATGAAAGCCTAGTCTACGATAGCGCAATTCTGGATGCACCTCTTGAGATACTTGGCAGACCCGTGGCAAGGCTAAATGTGTCCACCGATGCGACGCGAGCGAACTGGGTTGTCAGAGTATCGGATGTAGCACCAGATGGGCTGGTAACTCAGGTTGCAGGCGCTGCCTTCAATGGTACCCACAGAAATTCAGCCCGCGAGCCAGACGACATCGTGCCGGATGAAGTGTTCCCACTGGAAATCAATCTGCACTTCACCTCCTGGGTATTTCCTAAAGGGCATCGCATCCGTGTCGCAATCAGCAACGCACAATGGCCGATGTTCTGGCCCTCCCCCCTACCCATGACGTCAACCCTCGCCATAGGAGGAGACAATGGTGCACGAATTGTATTGCCGGTCATACCGCCCGGCGAGGAGAGAGTACCCGACTTTAAGGTGCCCGAACCGGACCCAACACTGCCGGGTTATGAAACCCTGGACGCGGGAAACTCCACTGGCTACGCGGCGATAACAGCCATTAAAACCGATCCTGAAACGGGAGAATCCTATGGTTTTGCGACAAATACGGGAGCCACACGCTTTCCATGGGGCATCCGGCGATTTGAAGAAGAAATAGAGCACAGAACGTCTGACAAGAATCCCTCACACACATCGGTGGCGGGGCGCTACAAGCTGGCTCTAGAACTTGACAGCCGGGTGCTCGATTTTGAAACCAATGTTGAGTTCACTAGCGATGAACGCAACTTCTATCTGAAGTTTCATCGCTGGGTGTTGGTTAATGGTGAACTCTATAAGGAGAAAACCTGGGAAGAGGCGATACCCAGGGATTTTCAATGAAACGCATACAACTAGCGGCTTGATCAGGAATTCGGGGTGGTGGTTGTCAGTAATGCCGTAGCGGATTTCTCTCCGGAGTATGCACAGGCGGTATTGACTAATACGCTTCACTGTTGGAAAAGCCGCTTTTCGCAGAACAGATAATCCGTCATTGGAATTGAAGTATGCAAAAATTACTTAGTCTATTGTTGTTCTCGTTGTTAGTTATGCCTGGCGTTGTACAGTCGGCTGAACCGATGATTGCACCATTGAATGAAGAGTTGTGGACGCTGGAGCATAAAGCGATATTTTATGCTCTGAACTATGTGGATGAAGATGATAAAGCGCCGATCAATATAATTTCCACGATAGCCCATGACTCCGCTTTGTTGAGGGTATTTTTGCCAATGGCTACCAAGCTTGGCTCTACCACCAAAATTGATGCGCGAGAGCTTGAACTATTGGCGTTACGAACGGCCTGGCGGGCAAAGTCAGTGTATGAATGGGAGCATCATTATTCTTCGGGTTTAAAGGCGGGTCTAAGTCAATCGGAGATGGCGTTGTTGCGTACAGAAAAGCCTGATGCAGGATTCGGTATACGGGATTTATTGCTAATTCAAACGGCCGATGAATTAGTGGCGGGCACTCAGCTTGGTGCTGATACGATGACTAGGCTAATGAAAGAATACACTGAAGCTGAGGTCATAGAAATTATATTTATTGTTAATCAATACAATGGTTTGAGCAAATTTGCCAATAGTGTAGGTGTGCAGCTTGAGCCTGGCTACGTTAGGCAGTAACAAGTGATGCATTGCTTCAGCGGGCTTTCCTCCGTTTCGGGCTCACCTCGTGTTGGAAAAGACTGAAGCTAGCCTTTTTCGAGCCAAAAAGATAAAGTCTTATCGTCTAATCAATAATTGGTAACACTGGTGATAGAAAAGTCCAAACCAATCGATACCCAGCTATCTAACCCGGAAAATTTTTTAGCTGGTATCCCGCACCATATTCTTGCCCCCCTGCGAAAAAACAACCCCGTTATCTGGTCTACCGATGCCTTTGGCAATGGCTTTTGGTCCATCACTAAATATGATGATATCGTCGCCGTGAACAGGAACGCAGAAGTCTTTTCTTCCGCCGAGGGTATTATGGCCTTTCCTGGCACTACCCTGGGACCGGGCAAACCAACAATGCTAATGGAGATGGATGATCCAGAGCATCTCCTCAATAGAAAATTGATAAACCGAGCCTTTACATTAAAACAGATCAATCAGCTCGAACCCTCTATGCGAAAAGTATGTAGAGAGACCATTGACAGCGTTAAATACCTGGGCCGTTGTGATTTTGTACACGATATTGCCGCAGCAGTGCCTATGCGGGTTATTACCCAGCTGATTGGCAACCCAGTTGAGGATGAAGATTATCTGGTAGCACTCAGTGATCGTGTCAATGCGGTGGGTGATACTGGCCCGGTGATGGACGCCATCGAGGAGGTTTTTCAATACGCTCGCGCCATCGCCAAACTAAAATCCAGGTCAGCCCCGACAACCGAAAAGGATATGAGCGATATATTACTTAGCGCTGATATCGATGGTCAGAAGTTGTCAGATATCGAGTATGAGTTGTTCTTTTTGCTGCTATTAGTAGCGGGTAACGAGACCACTCGCACTGCTATATCAAACGGGATTCTGGGTTTTATCAATAACCCGTCACAATGGAAAATGTTGCAGAGCGACCCATCGTTGATGGAAAGCGCCATAGAAGAAGTACTGCGCTGGTCCACTCCCGCACTTTATATGGCGAGAACAGCAACCCGAGACACGAAAATTGGGGACCAAAAAGTTGCGGCGGGAGAAAAAGTTGTTATGTGGTACTGCTCCGCACATTTTGATGAAGATGCTATTCAAGATCCAATGAAGTTTGATATCACTCGTAAGCCTGGCAAACAAATTTCTTTTGGCGGTGGTGGCATCCACTATTGCCTCGGAGCCAATCTGGCATTACTGGAGCTCAGGGTTTTACTCGAAGAATTACTCAGCACTTTTAAACAATTTGAACTCGATGGCACGACTAGCTATCTGCGATCAAACTTTTCCAATGCTATTGTGACCCTCCCGATTAAATTTGAGCTTCTATAGGTACCGGCAAATTTAATTTTTTTGACCGACGACAGAACGGCCCTGGTCTACCGCTCTCCATGGGTAATGCTGCTTGCCGTAGCACTATCGGACAAATTGTTCATGTTTGTGGGGTATTACAGTTGCCACCAACAACAACGCAACAAGCCCTCCCAGGCACAACCACTCGGGAGCCGCATAGGTTCCCGACAGATCCAGACCCACACTGAATAGGGCCGGCCCAATGGCGCTGCTGAAGACCATGGTGGCACTGCATAGACCGCTAATTTCGCCCAGGTGTAACGGTCCGAAGTTACGGATAAAGGCCAGGTTAGAAATTACTGACCAGAGGCCCCCGCCGGTTCCAAAACCCGCAATAAGCAACCAATAGCCCCACTGGGTATCCAGATGCAACAAGCCCCAGGCACCAACGATAAATGCCACCAGCATCGCCAGCAGAAAACTTTTGAGTGGTCGAGTATCAGCCAGCCAGCCGGCCAACAGATTTACCGATGTCGATGCAATGGCCGAGGGCAGAAAATAAGCGAAGGCCTCGGTAGCGGAGCGGCCAGCTTCGGCAAAAACAGACACAATATGAAATGTTACCGCGGTACTAAATAACGCATGTGAGCTCAGACTTAAACTCAGCACCCAAAAAACCGGGCTCTTCCTGGCCTGCTCCAGGGTATAACTCACAATCTCGGTGTCGGACGCGGGCTTGTTCTGGTCACTGTAGCCATCAACATGCACACCACAGGACTGCGGAGAGTCACGTAAAAAAATATAGGCCAGAAGTGCATAGACCGCACAGCCCAGCGCCAATTGCCACAACGCGATACGCCAGCCACTCAGGCTTATCAACCAGGCCAACCCCAGCGGAGCAAGGGAAAAACCAAAACTGACAAATACGCCGCGAATACTGCTGACCAGGCCGCGGCGTTTTTCAAACCACAATAACAATACGTTGCGCGATGCACTGGTGAGTACACCCTGACCAAAAAACCGCACACCGAAGTAGCCCAGCATGATGAAGACAAAATTTACAAGTACGCCACCACCGAAAACGCCTGCCAGCACATCTGTGGCGGAGATAAACACCAACATCAGTGCCAGTGCCAGGCTTGCCAGGGCAATCATTCGGCGGCCACCAAGGCGGTCGTACCAGCGCCCGGCGCGGGTCAGAAACAGGGCCGAGCCAACCGTTCCAAAAAGATAGGCCATGGAAAGTTGCGTCCGGCTGAGCCCAAGCACATCGATGAGTTGGTCGGTAAAAACAGCCATACCCATGGTTTGTCCGGGTATACTGAACAAAAATCCCAGAGTACTGAACAACCAGATCACCCAGCCGTAGAAAAACGGAATACGGCGAATATCAAAGGGCCAGTTAGGGCGGGAGATGTGTGTTTTCACCAGGTGTTTCTCGGCCAACGCAGAGCTGCAAGATAGTAGCATACAGACGCAAATACACACAGGTAACCCGACGGCACTGACAACTTAAATCGTGGATAACTGGAAGCCTTTTTCTGTATACTGATAGAATCATCCGATCCCATCCGGCCGCAAATTCCTTGATTTATCCATCTGGCAAATATTACTTTACACCCTGAGGCTGGTAATTCCGTTTGTTTAACTACACGTTCCTCTGGAGCCGAGCATGGGAAAACTATTTGGCAAACACCAATCTCGCAGACAATTCGTGCGACAAACGACGCTTACAACTGGTGGTCTACTTGTGGCTTCAGTAGCTCACGCCCTGGAACGATTCGAGAGCGCTGACCTGGATACAGACGGACTGGGCAAGACACTGGCTACCTTTGGAATGTCTATTCAGGGAAATGTTCTATTGGCAGCGGATGCAGATTACGATGGAATGCGACGAGTCCTCAGTTTCAACCCACAAACCGACAAATACCCCGCGATCATCTCGCAATGCAAAACGACTGAGGATGTAGCTCGTTCAATTGAATTCGCCCGAACAAACAACCTTGAGATTGCCGTTAGATCAGGGGCCTGTGACGTAATGGGGCAATCGACTTGCGAGGGAGGCATGGTAATAGATTTGTCCTCACTACAGAAAATTGAGTTGAGTGTTGAAAACCGTAGCGTGCGAGTGGACGCAGGTGTTAGATGCGGGGCACTGGAATACACGCTAAGCGATGCTGGAGTCGTCGTTCCGCTTGCTTGTAACCCCATGGTTGGAATCAGTGGACTGACACTTGGGGGCGGCCTGGGCTGGGTGCTGGGCAAACACGGAACGACAGCGGACAATGTCATTGCGATGGACATCATCACTGCAGATGGCGATCAATTACGCGCTTCAGACAAACAAAATGAAGATCTTTTTTGGGCCCTTCGTGGTGGTGGCGGCAATTTCGGAATCGTCACCGCTTTTGAATACCAGGTTCATCAGCTAACCGAAGTATATGGAGGGTTTCTCCTCTACCCGATTGAAATGCTCGGTGAATACCTGCAGTTTTATCGAGATATCATGGCCAATGCACCGGATGAATTGATGGTCGAGCTTTCAATTTCTCCAAGCAATCCGCCAATGCTAGTTGCAACTGCCTGTTATTCGGGCAATGTAACTTCATCGCAAGCCGTACTAGCACCCATAAGAAAGTTCGGCCCCCCACTTTTTGACGGCATACGCCCCACAAAATTAAGCCAACTCACCGCAATCACCAAAGAAGTTTCCAACTTCATTACGGCCAATTCCAAACCGGAAACCGGCTCACCAAAAGAAAGCGATGGGCACTATAACCATTGGCGCGGTGCAACTATTCCCAGTTGGACTGATTCGGCAATCAATACATTTGTAAGCTGTATTGAAAAAGCCCCTGCCGGCTGGTCGGTAGGTGTTGGACACTATATGCACGGCGTGCCTTGCGCGGTTAATGCCCAGGCAACCCCAATATTGCGTGATGAGCATAGCAGTAGTTATTTCTTTAATATAAGCTGGGGACACTCCAGTGAATCCGAAGATTCCATGGCATGGGTCGATCGGTCAATAAAAGATATGCAACCATTTAACCGCCCCGGTACCTACATCAACTATTTGAGTTCCAATGCCCCCGAGGCTGTTGCTGATGCCTATGGGAAGAACTATCCCAGGCTACGCGAACTCAAATCAAAATACGACGCTGAGAACAGTTTTCATCTAAATAGGAATATTCGAGCATAAGAATGAAATACGAAGAAACGCCCCTCTACAAATACGTCCGCCAGCCACAAGAGAACAGCCGACTAAAATCCTGGAGATATCCGCTAATGATGAATTACGGCATGAAGTGGAGCCCACTGATTTCGAGAATTGAGGAGATACCGCTATGAAAACAGGAAAAACGCTTCGAGGTAGCGCGAAACTTGCTTTTGATGCAGCTCACGGCGTGACAACAATCGTCGAGAATATGTACCGCAACATAGCGGCCACCCCCTTGCCGCTTGGCGAGGCACCCGAGGGGCACGCGCAAGGAATCGCAGGCTTCGTCCATGAGTCAATCAGGTTGGTAATTAGAACAACAAGTCGCACTTCCGACTGGGTATTGGAACGCATAGCACCAAGGCTCGACCGAACCCTGCTGCCAGGGCCTCATAGAGAGGCAGTGATCGCCGCATTGAACGGCGTCTGCGGGGACCACTTAGCGAGAAGCGGCAACTCACTGGCAATTCCGATGCAACTCCGCGTCCTCTTGCCGCCTGTCACACCGCCTGGAGAAATACCTGATCTGAGAAGCCCAACAAGAAACCGACCTGCCGAGCACCAAGTGCCCGCCGCTAAACTGTTTGAGGTAGAGAAACGCTCCGTCGAGATTCACCCACGACCAAAAGCACTAACAGACAGTGGATTTTCGCCTAGTGGGAGGCTTCTGATCCTGGTGCACGGTCTAAGCATGAACGAACGTGAATGGACCTCGCATCAACACAACCATGCCGAAACGCTGGCGGAAAACAGCGACTACACGCCGGTTTACGCTCTCTACAACTCGGGCCTCAATATCTCGACCAATGGGCGTGAACTCTGCACCCAATTGACGGGCCTGCTGGATGCATGGCCGGTCCCTATCGACTCAATAAGCTTCATTGGGTATAGCATGGGTGGGCTACTCACTCGTAGCGCAATGCACATAGCAAAGGAAGAGGGCCACGCTTGGTTGGCCAAGGTCGACAAGGCAGTCTATCTCGGTACTCCACATCACGGCGCCGTCATGGAACGCGGTGGTTACTGGCTACAGAAGGGCATGACCTATAGTCCATACACTGCCCCCCTATCGGCACTCGGTCGGATCCGGAGCACCGGCATCACCGATCTACGCCATGGAAACGTTCAGGATGAGGACTGGCAGCACCATGATGAACATGAAGATAACACCGACTCCCGCCGACCCACGCCTTTGGAAGATAAAATCAAACATTATGCAATCGCAGCTACTTTGTCCAAGCGTTCGGGAGAAAGGATTGGGAGATTGCTTGGAGATGGTTTAGTGCACCCATCCAGCGCAACCGGCAGGCATAGCAATCCGAACCTTCACCTGGCTTTTCCCGAGAAGCATACGAAAATATTCTACGACTTAGGGCATCTGGCGATGCTCCATGACCTGCGCGTGATGAGTCAGTTAAAGGAATGGCTCCTTCCTGAGCGCCCCAGAGGGGTGAATTAATTGACTTGAGTCTTGTCCACACTCCTGAATTTTTGTTCGACCTACTACTCCCAATTGGAAGTTTTCCAGCCATCCACCCGGATCAAGCGCTTCGGTACAGACCATCCTCTTCATAAGAGGGTGTTGGGTTTAGGGAATTAAGAGTTATTGATAAGTCCTATAGAAACATGGGGTTATGGGAAAGTGACTGGCCGACTGTGGGAGCGGCACAATCTTGGTCACTGCCGGGGTTCTACTTGGAGTGCTAATAGCCAAGGCCGTCAGTAAGTGCTTGTCTGCGGCCAGCTGTGTATACTAGATTGATTGAAAATGCGGCGCAAATCCTCCTTATACTTTTAGCCGCTAGCCGCGTCTTGAAAAAGATTATGATGAAATCCGTACGATGTGTTTTCAGGGGAAAAAAAATCTATATGCCAATAAATGTGTATTTAGAGCCTGGAAACGGCGAACTAATGTGTCGCATGAGGCGTTTTTCAACACGCGTCTAGTTTTTGCAAGGGAAAGCTCTGACATTTCTGAAGACATTGAATCCACTTCAAAGTACAGGTTGATTTTTTGGGAAATTTGGTAATTCGACTCAGGACCAGCGCATGACAATGAAATTTGGTCTTTCTAAATATTGGAATCCTGTATTCGTAGAGACAGGTACACGTTCAGGAGATGGTGTTGCGCAGGCTTTGAAAAGTAAGTTTGGGAAGATCTATTCCATTGAACTGAATGAAACGTTTTATAGGGAGTGCCAATATCGATTTAGTAAAGAAATTCAAGAAGGAAAGGTAGAGCTACTGTTAGGAGATTCTGCCAGACTTTTGTCGCAAGTGCTCAGGCAAGTTAAAGTTAGTGCTACTTTTTGGTTGGATGCACATTGGTCTGGGCCGAAAACCGTCACAGCAAGAGGAGACATCGACGTTCCTCTAGCTAGAGAATTGGACTTAATAGCAAGACACAACATTAAGGATCATACGATATTAATTGACGACGTCAGGCTATTTGGCGGCGGCGACAGAGATGGGGTTGATTGGTCAAATATTCAAGAGGAGGCAGTAATTTCAGCTTTAAAGGAAATTAACCCTGATTACAAAATTGGGTATGAGAACGGACATGTTGCAAATGACGTTCTAGTAGCCAAGATTCACCCGTCAATATAGAGTAATGAGCATGGCTGTTGAATTGCACTAAACATTGATTCTCAGTCACTTTACGTGCTTCACTGAGTCACCTGAAAACTGAGAATAGAAAAGCTATCAGCAAGTTAACGTGCAGAAAGTTGCGCATCCCTGAATGCATATTGCTAGATCAGTTTTGGATGCAAATCTAAATTGTTGGTCCACGAAAGTAGAATATATGTCAAGCACAATTCACTGCATCGGTGATTCACATTCATCTTTCTTCTGTGGACAAGATAGAATCGTAGGTCGTATGGAGGATAATTCCAGTTGTTTACATGGTTTTCAGGTTTATTATATCGGCCCGGTTCTGGCGTACAACCTATGTGAAGAAAACTCATCCACAAAGGGGCGTGAAATAATATTTCACATATTGAAAACGAAAATACCTATGGGTTCGCGTCTTCTTCTTTGTTTCGGTGAGATCGATTGCCGATACCATATATTAAAACAGGCTGACTGTCAGAACATAAGATATTGTCTAGTTGTTGATGAGTGTGTAGCACGATACGTTCGTTTTATCAAAGAAATAAAAAGTAATGCATATGATGTTTATATTTGGAACGCGACCCCGACGGCGCCCGATTCATCAACCACGAATTCGGCGTATCCCCGATACGGCACCGAGCCTCAACGAAACGGTGTAACAGCATATTTCAATAATAGACTTCAAAGTGCTTTGCAAGAAATTGAAGTTCCTTTTGTCTCGATTTTTGATCAACTGATTGATAGTCGAAGTTATACTAGGAGAGAGTATCTTATGGATGGCATTCATCTCTCTCAAAAGGCGATGCCATTAGCTAAAAATGCCATAAAACTGGTCGTCCCTACCAAAAACTAAATCCACGACTCTATATCTACTCTATTCTCGGTGCTGATACCTGTGGTCGCGATTCACTATTACCCTGATTCCAGAAACCGCGGACCATCGTGGCTGACAACACAGCAAGTTGACCGCGGTATGTGGTTGTCTGCGCCCGGTTGTGTATACTGAATTGATTGAAAGGGTGACGTTTATCCTCCACCACCAGGGTGCCACACATTGGATTATCGAGAACAACTTATCCGCTTCATCCCTTTGCCATTCATCGTCGTGATTTTTCTTGCTGCTGCGGTTCACGCTGAGACTGCTACAGCGTTGCCCTAAAAGTATGACCTCCTGCCTTCCTTGATCAGTGAAGACTTCGAAAGTATGCCTGACCGAGATGCCCTGGAGCGCAGTATCCGTGACTACGATAGCAACCTGACTGCTGACCTCACTGGCTCAAGCTGGTACAGCGTTGATATTCCTGCGATGCCAATACCCGACAACCTTTGGATCGCCATTGGCACAAGGGCCATGTTGAAGGACCTAATCGTCGTCACAGTCAATCCGACAAACGGAGCGGCAAAGGTCTATTTCGAATCTGATTTGCTTGTTGACGCTCCCATGTTTCAGAATTCCTTTTGGTTAAAGCTCAACCAGGCGCTCCTCTCACCACATACAAAACTGCTTGTTGCGCAACAGTTCAGTGGTAAAACATTTCAGGTCCTCAACATTGAGTTGATGACTGAGAAAAAGAAAGAGAAACATTTCTTGAACCTTAAGATTTTCACTGCGGTTTCCATTGGCGCTCTCTTTGCACTTCTGGCCTACAATTTGGCTCTGGGTGTCCAGCTAAAGAGTCCTCTGCACGCTATATATGCTGTCTACTGCTTGAGCGGAATGCTACTTGCTGTCAATAACGTCGGACTGGTTTATGAGACTGGCTGGCTTGACTCGTCGGCGATATCACCTTTTAGCGAAAGGATTTTCGTCTTAGCGACCTACGCGACAATGACAGTGATATTCATTGTCATGTTTCTGGAATCGAAATATCGGCAGGAGTTTCTGCTCAAGGGCATCGCTCTTTGTGGTGTTGCGGCCTGGATTGTCCCGATTGGCGCTTGGCTCATTGATGAGCACCTTTTCCTGATCAAGGTATATGATGGTTCCGTCGTGTTGGCGATACTTCAGATCACCGTGCTGATCCTGTGGTCCTGGCGGCGGGGCAGCACCAACGCCCCGATTCTGTTGCTGGCGTTCGCGCCGTTGTTTGTCTTCGGATTATTGAGATCATTCATTGACCAACGAGGCTGGTTTCTCAGCAATGGGATCCAAATCGGTAACGTGTTCGAAATGCTTATCTTGTCTTGGGGTTTGACGGAAAGGGTTCGACGGATACGCGATTCCGCACTGCAAGCTAAGGAAAGTGCAGAGCGGCATGAAAGAGAAACAGTATTAATATTGAATAAGAACCTTGAAAAACAGGTGACCGAACGTACTAAGGAGCTTGAAAGTAAGTACAGTGAGTTGAAGGAAAATAGAAATGAACTGCAAAATGCCTTAGAAGAAGTTTCAACCTTAAAAGGGATTCTACCGATTTGTAGTTATTGTAAAAACATTCGAGATGATGAGGGTTCCTGGGAGCAAATGGAGTCATATATTAGTTCTCACTCTGATACCAAGTTCAGTCATGGAATCTGTCCCGATTGTGTTGTGAAAGTAAGAAAAGATTCTGGACTTGATGAGTTGCAGTGAATACTGAGCCACTAAACGCCATATTAGCGTTCTGGATTGACCCGAGCGGAGAACAGAAAACGGCGTAAGTTTCAGTGCGTTGAGGTAGTCCAGGTGAATAAGTATTCAGTGAAGATCGGGGCAGTTTGGCGTGCAAAGCAACACGGCGTCATCTTGGGCACTGCCGGGGTATATCCGGGGTTCTGCATGGAGTGCGAAGAGCCTAGCCCGCAACAAGTGGTTGTCTGCGGCCAGTTGTGTATACTGGATTGATTGAGAAGGTGGCGTTAGTCACCCCATACTTCGGTGCGCTCAAATATGAACAAAACATTCCAAATTAAGCCCATGTGCCACATAATATATCAGAGTTTTGGACTACCTGCGACCGCCCCAACCCGAGGCGCGAAATGCCGTGAGTGTGTATATTCACAATAACAAAAATCAGGACGCAAAAAATGAGTATTAATGCGGTCGTTATCCTCAAAACACATGAGGATAAACGAGAAGGTTTTAAAGAAATAATGAGAAATTCAAAACCAAAACTGTTGGCAGCTGATGGGTGTATTTCTATTCAAATGCTTCAAGATAGCGTGGACACAGATACCTTTGTACTAATTGAAGAATGGGAATCACAAGAAAAGCATCAAGCTTACTTTGGCGAATTAATTAGGTCCGGTGATTGGGATAAAATGTCAGCACACCTTGCGTCAGAGCCAGACAGCAGATATTGCTCAGTCTTTTGACAATAGAATATAACAAAGCCATGCGGCTTCCGTCGCTAAGCGCCTTGACAGTCATTCCGTCGCAGTTTTTGTGCATCGCTTCCCAATTTTGCAAAATTTCACACCAGTAATTCTGCCACTGTTGGCGGAGTAATACACTTTAGGAGGGATCGTGAAGATATACGGAGATATGATTTCGGGTAACTGCTACAAAGTAAAACTAGTAGCTGCGCTACTGGAAATTCCTCATGAGTGGGTTCATGTAGATATTATGGTGGGCGGTGCAAGAACTAAAGAGCTTCTGACATTAAATCCGAACGGCAAGGTGCCTACAATGGAGCTTGATGACGGGAGATGTCTATCAGAGTCAAATGCAATAATTAACTATTTAGCATTCGATACGCCACTATACCCCACGGATAACTACCAACGGGCAAAAGTACAGCAATGGCAGTTCTTTGAACAATATAGTCACGAACCTTATATTGCTGTGGCTAGATTTATAAACAGGTTTCAAGGAATCCCGGAAGAAAGAAAGGAAGAGTATCATTCAAAACAAAATGGCGGGCATTATGCTCTGAAAGTAATGGATGATCACCTTTCGAGCTCGCCCTATTTTGTAAGTGATACGTTGACTGTAGCTGATATCTCCTTATATGCATACACACATGTTTCTCATGAAGGCGGGTTTAGTTTAAAACACTACAGTAGCATTCAGGCTTGGTTAAACCGCGTATCCAATCACCCTAGATACGTAGGAATGGAATAATGTATATAACAAGTCAATCACGACCGGTCTTTTTTAGACGGGCCTCCGCACTGCCGGAGCTCCACCTGGAGTGCTGGCAGCCTCGACCGCTGCATGCGGATGTCGCCGACCAGCTGTGTATACTGGATGAGGAAATAAGGGAGCAGGACAGTGGATAAACTGAGCAGTGCCGTACTTGAACTGCCGCTTCTGGAAGGCGCGATCTCTTCCGGCATTGTCACGACAGAAGGCTTATCTGGTGGTCCACCATCTGCTGATCTGACTTATGTTCTTGAAAGTGCCAGATCGGCGATTAGTTTCGCCGTCGCCCTGGACAAAAAAAGCATCGCGCCATATTTCACGAAAGAAGACAGGCATTTCCTTGAAAAAGAGATGATCAAGGCCAATGCACTGGCCAGCGGTATCGCGCTTCATTTATCCAACTTCCTTAATAACAAGGGCCATAACTCTGTTCCAGTCGCGGCCAACCTTGTCTATCGTGATGGCGAAGGCGATAAGGCTTCTTATCAGCCGACAGACGAAGTGTACCCGGATTTGGCCCATCGATATCTTGCGGTCAGATCCGGCTTGGGGCATTTGGGAAAATCCGGCAATTTGATCACCCCCGAACACGGCGCCTCGGTTATTTTGGGTGCAGTTGTATCCGAGGCAGAACTTGTACCGACGCCGCCTCTGCCAGCGCAGGACAATTACTGTGATGAATGCAAGCTTTGTCTGGCTTCATGTGTATCAGGGTTCATGGATTTCGATAGCGAGACGTGTGTCACCCTTGGCGGGCATGAATACACCTATTCAGCCAGGAACAACTTCGCCAGATGCGATCTGGTTTGTAGTGGCTATACGGGGCTATCAAAAAAGGGGAAGTGGTCGACATGGTCGCCGGGGCGCTTTGAATTACCTGAAAAGGATGAAGACCTGAGCGCAGCTTACGAAAGCATCACAAGTGCTTATTCCAAATGGCCAGAAACACCCGGCGGGCGCTTGTTCTTCTATACCGACGATAAGTTGCGAGTATCGTGCGCCCATTGCCAACTAATTTGCGATCCCGATCCTGAAGTACGAAAAGCACGGATGACAATGCTTAAGAATTCAGGTGTGGTAATGCAAACAGAAAACGGAGCGCTAGAGGCGCTTAGCCCCAAAGAAGCCAAACAAAGACTGGAAAACATGTCGCCGGAAAGAAGAGCCTTATACGAGGATTATGAATAAGTAGTAGTGGTAGCTCCCCAGCAATACTCCGTGGCTTGTTTGAGTTATTAATTGCCGCTAGAATTTTTAATTCGCCAGTGACAGGTTTACCTGAAGCAATGGAAGGATGTGCACCACTCCGTGGCCCAATATTTGCAGCTAGATGCTGAGAGACAAACCAGACCTATGTTAAGTATTGCCCAGTGGAGCGATCCAGAGCACTTCTATAAACATGCACAATATGTAAAAACCAGCCATCGAAATCAGCTGGTTTTTGTCCACATCCCCAAATGCGGTGGCAGTAGCGTTGAAAAAGCTATGGAGCGTATCCATGACCGAGCTAAATTTTCTGGACACACACCGCTTTGTGTCTACCTTAAGCTACTGCCCAAGACAAACAGAGAACGCTTGTTTTTTACTGTAGTTAGAAACCCCTGGAATCGGGCAGTGTCAGCATTTTTTTACTTGGCAAAAATGCGGCAGGATCGCCACCACGCACAGTTCTGGCAACAATTAGGCGACCCGCAGGATTTTACAGACTTCGTCAGAGGGCTCTTCAAGCTCTGGCAACAGGGGGATCTGCACACAGTGCTTCATGTATGCCCGCAGTCCAGCTTTCTTACAGAGGATGCCCTGGAACATTCGCCAGTAATGGTAGAACACATTTGTAAGCTGGAGTCCCTGGAAAGCGATCTGCAAAGTAAAGTACCCGGGCTGAGTAGCCTCGAAAAAGAGGCTTTCTCTATGGTTGATTCACATAAACTCAACAGCACCGAGCATGCCCCGGCTAAATTTTACTACACACCGGAAACAGCGGAGATCATTCAGACAATCTATGCATATGACATTGCTAACTTCGGCTATCAAAAACCCTGGCACTTATCAGAAGTATAAACCCCCTATTCGAATAAATTTTCGGGTATCGGCACCCATTAGCCCCTCCCCGTCAACTTGGCGATATCCTCTCGGAGTATTCGCGTATAAATAGTTTGTTCTGCCTTGCACTCAGAAATCACTATGTCAGGACATTCTGGCAAACATTTCCTTTTGTATCGTCTCTACTTATACTCTGCAATGAACCTACTGACCTGAGGCTGGCTACGTTAGGCAGTAATGAGTGAAGTGTTGTGAGGCTTGGCCATTACAAGATGGCGAATGGCGAAAGTAGTAAACCAATAATTATTAGGGTGGGATAATTTAATGATAAATGATGTCAGTTTTGGCCCAATTCAGCAGGTAGCCTATATAGTTGCAGACCTTGATCAATCTATTTTAATGTGGAACCAAGCAATGGGTATCGGCCCCTTTGCTGTAGCTCGCAATGTTCAACCTCTGGAAGGTTCTGTTTATCGGGGTGAAGAGAGTCACGGTATCACCATCAATTTGGGATTTGCCTATATAGACAATATACAGTTGGAACTGATTCAACCCTGTGATGAACAACCTTCTATATACAGGGAGGCTCTGGATGCAGGACACACCGCCTTGCACCACTATGGTTTTTTGGTGGAAGACTATGAAACAGCGTATCAAGATGCTCTCAATGCGGGCTATCAAGCTATTGTTGATGCGGGGCAGAAGGGCTGGGCCAGAATGGCATATATGGAATTGCAGAGTATGCCTGGCTTGATTTCTGAAATAATTGAATGGAATGACAATACTCGTCCCTATTTTGACGGAGTCAAGGACATGCTCTCAGCCGCAGATTCCAAACAACTTATCCATGAGTTTTCACTGTAAGGCATGTCGCTATACCGAACTTGTGGCTCTGTCGCGAGCTTTGCCGAGTTTTAGCAAACGGCAATCAGCGGGCGCAGCTATCCTGCCGGGGTCATATCCATGATTCTGCTTGGGGTGCAAATCAACAATCAGGAGTCCTCCTCCAAATGCCTATTATGTGTAAACCATGTCTCCGGTATAATCCGCAAGCAATGTCTCAATAACCACAGAAGGGCTTCCGTCTATTGGGCAGACTACTCTAGACTGCCAGACCTAGAGCTTCGTAACCAGGCGCGGTGCGCTCGGTGATCAGGTCGATGCGTTGCAGCTGCGGGATAACGTATTCCTGAAAGGGGTTGAAGCGCCTGAGGATCGCAAGCCAGTTCCTCGGGCCGCCTGGAATAAGCTGCCCGAAAACGAGCAAGTGGCCAGCCGACCATCGCCCGAAGTTATATAAAACCTGATGCACATCATTGATAAAGCAGCGGACAAGTAACCATAATATATGTGAGGTTTCTTCACTTTTCATGCGTGACCCAGTCAGTGGAGGTTCATGATGAAATGGGCATCCAGATTCATTCTACTCCTGAGCATCGCTGCATTAACGGCAGGCTGCAAGCTGGCCATTATAGTCGTAGAAGGCGGTGAAGTGCAGTCGACTGGCTCGGGAGTTTGTGTGGCCAATGTGATTTGTGTAGTTGATGTGACCGATCCAAATTTCTCTGAAATATTCACGGCAGTTCCCGACGAAGGTTGGTACTTTCATAAGTGGAATTCGGGCAGTAGGTTCTTCTGCGACGGGTCCAGCGTACCTGAGTGTAATCTTTCCTTTCATGAGCACGCAGAAAGCAAAGCAGTTGAAGATATGGTAGCGTCTTCTGAGACGTTTTACCTCATGCCTGTATTTAAACTGTACCGGGATATTATAACTGTAAACGGCATTGAGTGGATCCAGCCGGCTCTTTTTACCAACCTCTCATGGAATGACATCAATGCTATTTGTCCAGAGGGAGTATGCGCAGGAGTGTTGAACGGTTATGACATGACAGGCTGGATGTGGGCAACAATAGAAGATGTAAACGCTTTGTTTAACCACTACATTGGGTTCGAGGCCTTAGGACCTGGTCGAGGCAATTATACCGGCTATGGCGATCCTAAACCAAACTGGGCTGGCGAGTTTTATGTTGATGGGTGGCGCACAACATAGACAAATGAACCAATTCCAGAATACCCAGAAGTTTACGAATATAGCACTCAAGGGTGGGTCATAGACGACTATCCCGAGATCTGTCTCCCGGAGCCATGCCACTATTCCCCGATATGGAGGGATAGCGGAGATAACTTCGGTTCTTCGGGCGATCTTGCATCGACTGGCAGAATTGCCTATCTCGGTTATTATAGACCGCTTGGGGCTTGGTTTTACCGCATTCCCTGACCAATGGCTGTGTGATAATGATCGATATTTAGAGAAGGGCAATGTCCCTTCATAGGACAATGCAGTAGTAGCAGCGGGACTGTTGATTTGCAGTGAATATTGAACCACTAAATTTTGATAGTTGCATTCTGAGTTGACCCGAGCTAAGAACAGGAAACGCAATATAATTCAGTACGTTGAGATAGCCCAGGTGGGTAAACTCTCAGTGCACACCTTTCAACGGTATCGGCAAATTAAATTTCTGAAGCTGCCCTAATCCCACCCTGATTCCTAGGCAACCGCCCTGTTCCATTCTGCGAACGCACTCACCCTGAGATTCCAATAATGGCGCGCCAACCAGGTGCCGACCCAGCTTGAACAAAAAGAAGGCGTACCCTAGTTTAACAGCACAGACCACGATAAGTAGCTGTCTGCGGCCAGTTGTTTATACTAGCTCTGATGGAAGACGTGGCTCTAGCCCTGCTTACCTCCAGATATATGGGTAGCCAGAGGCTAAAGCAAGTGAAAATTATTGTTCATAAGGGGATAGTGTATATGTTGTCTATTAATTCACCACAGCAGTCCAAAGTGGCCTTCAAACGGTCATGTCTGGCCACGGCCATTGCAGCTGGCACGGCTTTATTGACCATTTCACTGTCCCCTGGCGTCCTGGCACAACAGGCCGACAGCTTTGTCATCGAGGAGGTGCTGGTCACCGCCCGTAAAAAGAGCGAGTCCCTGCAGTCGGTACCCATTTCAGTATCGGCCTTTACCGCAAAGGATATTGCCGCGATGGGCATGACCAATGTCACCGACATTGGCATCCTGACCCCCAACTTGCAGATCAACCCCAACACCGGTGGTAACGACGGCGTAGTTGCCTGTATGCGCGGTCTGTGCCGCACCGATTACATGATGACTGAAGACCCACAGGTAGGCATCTATTTAGATGGTGTCTATATCGGCAAATCAGTCGGCTCATTATTTGATGTTGCCGAACTGGAGCGAGTCGAGGTGCTGCGGGGCCCCCAGGGTACCCTTTATGGTAAGAATACTCTGGGTGGTGCTATTTTATTGCATACCCGCAAGCCCACCGATGAGTTCGGTGCCAAGATTACGGGCACCGTGGGTAACTTTGATGCGAAGTACCTAAGAGCCCATATCAACGCCCCAATCAACGACAAACTGGCGACCAGCTTCTCGTTACTGCACAAAAAGCGCGATGCTTTTGTTGAAAATACCCTGGGGAAGGATGTCTGGAGCGAAGACACCCAGGCTGCTCACATAGCTGTACGATGGCTTCCCAGCGATACCGTGACGGTCGATTATGCCCTCGACTGGCAGACCAAGGATCAGTCGCCATTGGCGCCCCAAATCAGTTCGGTGAGCAATGGCTATTTGAGCTTTGGCCCACAATACAGCGGTGATGTTCACACCGACCGCCAGAGCAAGGTCCATATCAATGGCGACGACACCTTCAACAAGAGCGACCTGCTGGGCCACTCCCTGACCGTGAACTGGGCGCTTGGCGATGCCGGCTTTGCCCAGAACCTGAACCTTAAGTCCATCACCTCCCATCGCGATTATGAGAACAAGATGAGTGTTAACTCAACAGGGACGGCTCTGCGCCTGATCTATAGCGATGATCTCTTCGACTACGAGACTTTCAATCAGGAATTCCAACTCTCTGGCACCGCCGCCGATGGTGCACTGGATTTTGTGGTCGGTCTGTTCTATTTCGAAGAGGATGGCAATTATGTCAACCCCCAGATAATGGACAGTTTCGGTATCGATAAAATTCACGACACTGATATCGACAACAAGAGCAGCGCCATTTTTGGTGAGCTGAACTATAGGTGGACCGAGAAGCTCTCTACTACCCTGGGCTTTCGCTTTACCAAGGAGAAACGTAAAGGAGACGTTTATGCTTCATTGACACCTCATGCCCTAGGTATTGAGCTGCCCTACATGGATACCAGCATCGGCCTGTTTTTAGACTCCTCTACTTTTTTACCCATAGAGCCCCCACCCGGCTTTGATACTAAAATTGAAACCAGCAGTGTCTCGCCACGCGTTGCAGTGACATACGACTGGAACGATGATCTGATGACCTATGTCTCCTATGCACGTGGTTTCAAGAGCGGTAGCTTCAGTGCCAGGGCCGATAACCCGACCCAATGGGGGCCATACGACGATGCCACTATCGACAGCTATGAAATTGGTTTCAAGTCACACTGGCTGGACAGGCGCGTGCGCTTGAATGTGGCTGCATTTTACGAAGACATTGAGGATATGCAGGTGCAAATCAACCAACCCTCAATCATCGGTTTCTCCAACGCTATTCGTAATGCCGGTCAGGCAACCGTAAAGGGGCTGGAGTTAGAGTTGCGCGCAATGCTGACCCAGGGGCTGGAGCTTAGTGCTGGTTACGGCTATACCGATGCCGAGTACGATGAGTGGAATGACTTTGACAGCGCTGGCAACCCAACTAACGTTGCGAATGACAGAGCCTTTGAATTTACTGCCAGAAACACCTACAACGTCACCCTCAACTACAGCTACCCGCTGGAAAACGGTGTTTTGGGTGCGAGGCTGGACTTAGCCGGACAGAGCAAAACTCGCTTCACTCCGGTTATCAGCGGCAATGACGATATCGCCCAGCCAAGCTATGATCTAATCAATGCCCGCCTTAGCTACGAAGGTATCAATGTCGGTAACGGCACGTTGGGCGTCTCCCTATGGGTGAAAAACCTTGACGACGAAGAGTATAAAATCGGCGGCTGGGAGTTCAATGTGGCATCTACTGGTGACCGAGCAGCGGTCAGTCAATGGGGAGAGCCGAGAACCTATGGTCTGGATATCGTCTATGAGTTCGGCGCGCGGCTCTAAGCCCACCTAACCCGCTTTAAAAAAACCTTGGCACTTGTGTTTCAAGGTTTTTTTATGTCCTTTTCTCTGACTTACTCTGAAGTATGTGCCGCTTGCAGATTCACAAAGCCACGGATTTCGAGGGATTTCCGTACAGTAGCAATACAGGTTTCCATTTGCTGTGCAGGTGTTTAGCGAACACCTCAGTTGAGTGCCTTACTGTCTGTCCATACATGTAGCGTTTGGAAGCATATACGCCCCGTATCAACTACGACAGCCTTTTTACAAATAATTCCTCTGTAACACCTTTATGCGACAAACGTGCTTAAACCCTTGACGATCAGATTTACTCGCTGGCTTGACCAGCTCATAACCGGTGGAGTGAACGAGAAGCTGAGCAAGCCTTTTCCACCAGGTATCCCGGGCCAAACTCGAATACTCAGGATATATCTCGTTTAGCAGGCATTTTTTTAAAAGATCGATGTATAAATTAGCAGCACTGGACGCGGGATTTGAATTTTCTCGCTCATGCGTTTCCCTTTACGAGTAATTATCGAAGAGTAGCATTAATCATCGAAATTCATCTAGGAAAAATCTACCCCTGGCGATAGGATGGACTCCTCAACAGGATTCTGACGCCCATTAATCACTCCCCTTTGACAGCGCACAGCACTAACTAGGTGGCGACCCAGATTGAACAGATTGGACGCGGCAACCCTATCATTAGCCGCCAGGGGAACCTGCGCTAGCCACAAAATGCGAGTACAATCCTCGGAAAGGTCAACACTACTGTATTTGTGCTAACCACTAACTCGAACTAGACGCTATTACGGCGAGGCGACCCAATGGAAAACAGACCCAAGAGACTACGATTTGAAGGCGCTCAACTCGTGACCGGAGAGAAGAATGACGAGACTGTTCACGATGCCAAGTACCTGATATCAGTGCTGCTCGTTTGCGTCGCCAAAGGTGACGGAGAAATTGATAGAACCGAAACTGATCAAATGATCGATATCATATCCACACGTTTTGACAGTTCCGGGGCCGAAGCAATGGAACTGCTGTCCAATGCCGTGAGAGCACTCATCGACGGCGGCGACCTGATCGGAAAGCTCGGTGAGATTAGTCTGGGGCTTACTGAACAGGAAAGTAGCGAGATTTTTGACATGTTACTGCAAGTCATCAGGGCCGATGGTAGTTTAGCAGACGGCGAGGTTCGTACGGCCAGAACTGCGGGTATGATTCTGGGCCTCTCGGATGAGGCCATTGAAGCGGGAATCCAATCAGCTCGTTAGCGCCCACGCTTCGGCTTGGAAAATCCCTTCCAATTCTTTAACTTGCAGCCCCTCCCCCAAGCACCAGACACATCCAGCTTCGGCAGACCTTCATCTTCAGTAAGCCCACCCTTACCCCATCGAGCAAACCCGTTACCTTTCTTGCCCGGTGAATATTGAATGCCGGCTGCGCGAGTCAGCTTGCGGGGTAGCCCATCTCCCGCAGTACCTCGGTGATTTCGTCCAGAATCGCCGGGTCTTCGATAGTGGCCGGCATCTTCCAGGGCTCACCGTCGGCGATGCTACGCATGGTGCCACGCAGGATCTTGCCGGAGCGGGTTTTTGGCAGGCGCTCTACCACGGCGCACAGCTTGAACGCCGCCACCGGGCCAATCTTGTCGCGCATATGCTGAATGCTCTGGGCAACGATTTCCGACGGAGCCTTGTCTACACCCGCGTTGATGACCAGCAGGCCCAGGGGCAATTGCCCCTTCATCTGGTCTGCCACACCGACCACTGCGCACTCGGCGACGTCCGGGTGCTCCGCCAGCACCTCTTCCATGGCCCCGGTTGACAGGCGATGACCGGCGACATTGATCACGTCGTCGGTGCGCGCCATGACGAAGACATAACCGTTATCGTCTATGTAGCCCGCATCCCCGGTTTCGTAGTAGCCGGGGAATTTGCTGAAGTAGGCATCCACGAAGCGATCCTCGGCATTCCACAGTGTGGTGAAGTTGCCCGGCGGCAGAGGCATCTTGATCGCCAGCGCGCCAATGTCACCCGCCGTAATCGGACTGCCGTCCTCGTTCAGCGCCTGCACATCGTAACCGGGTACCGCCCGCGCCGGTGATCCCGGCACGACAGGCAACAGTTCTATACCCAGACAATTGGAGCAAATTGGCCAACCCGTTTCAGTCTGCCACCAGTGGTCTATCACCGGCACATGCAGTTTGTCCTCGGCCCACTCCAGCGTGCTGGGATCACAGCGCTCGCCGGCCAGGAACAGCGACTGCAAGTGGGAAAGATCGTATTTCCCCAGATAGCTTCCCTGTGGATCTTCCTTCTTGATCGCCCGGAAAGCCGTGGGCGCAGTGAACATCACCTTGATCTGGTATTCCTCGATGACTCGCCAGAACGCACCCGGGTCCGGGGTACCTACGGGCTTACCCTCGTAAATCACGGTGGTGTTGCAGTTGAACAGTGGTCCGTAAACGATATAGGAGTGTCCGACGACCCAACCGACATCAGAGGCCGCCCAGTACACGTCGCCGGGCTCCACGTTGTAGATGTTTTTCATGCTCCACTTCAGGGCCACGATGTAACCGCCGGTGTCACGCACCACCCCCTTGGGTTGACCGGTGGTGCCGGAAGTATAGAGAATATACAGGGGGTGGTTGGCCGCTACCGGTACGCAGTCGGTGGGCTGGGCTGCGGCCATGGCCTCCTCCCAGTCCAGGTC
>JABHWT010000379.1 GCA_018657645.1 Halieaceae bacterium
CGTCACGGCAACCTTGAGTCTTCCTCGAACAGTGGCACTCTCCTCATGAGCAAGCTCCGTGTATTGATTGTAGACGACGAGGCACCGGCCCGGCGAAAGCTAAGGCGCCAACTCTCCGAGATCGCCAACATCGAAGTAATTGGTGAGGCGAAGGACGGACAACAGGCACTGTCCGAGATCGAACAGAAGAGACCGGATTTAATCTTGCTTGATATTCAGATGCCGGGCATGACAGGGTTCGATGTACTGCGCCTGCTGGAGCCCCCGCCCCCAGATGTTATCTTTGTTACCGCCTTTGACAAATATGCAATTAAGGCTTTTGAGGTCTCTGCCACCGACTATCTCTTGAAGCCGGTCTCAGATGAACGCCTATCTGAGGCCGTTGGCAGAGCAAGCGCCAAAGTTGGAAAAACCACCCAACTACTTGATGCACTGGAACCACAGGGTGTTGCCACTCGAATCGCGGTGCGTTACCTCAAGCGAGTAAAACTGTTGGCAGTGACCGATATCAGCTATATCACTTCGGAGCATCGGGTCGTGTATGTCGTCGACCGTCGCGGCCAAAAACACTGGACTAACGAAAGTCTAGACCAACTGATGAAGCGCCTGGACCCAAATATGTTCTTCAGGATTCACCGCAGTAGTATTCTTAATCTGTCGGCACCCTTTGAGATTGAGCCCTGGGAAGACGGCCGCCTAAAAATTCATCTGCCGGACCAGACAACACTGACCGTGGCACGTGACCCGGCGACAACACTGCGCCAAAAGCTCAATTTCTGAGGACATCCAGATCTGTGGTAATCGCTTCCATATTCAAATAGCGGGCGCCTTTCCGGAAAGAGGGGGAATGGTATAGGGGTCGCGTATTGACACCTGGTGGTAAGCTGACGACTTTGGTGCCTACCTCCAAGCAGATAGATACTTGCCAGCAACCTGCAGAAAGTCGATTTACTTTCAAACGAGAGCATTTCACTGTACCTTTAGGCGTGATTGCAGACATTGACCCACTTCAAAAACCGGCAGAAATACTACACATCAAATAGATTTCGATAATTGGAGCACATAATGTCGGAAGTAGTAGAGTTGAAGTTCTGGCATTTTGTGATCCTGGTAGCGCTTTCTATCTACAGTGTCTTTCAGCTTGTCGTCCTCCCCCTGATTCAAAAATATATATACAGGCGCTTTCAGCACACTGAGAGAATTCTGGATGAGGAACTTGATTTTGGCTTGCCCTCCTATGCTCTTGCCAATAGAAAGCTGTGGATTGATCGGTTGCTGAATGACCCAGAGGTGCAGAAGGTTATTAAGGAAATAACTGCAGAGGATGAGATGGCCGCCAATAAGGTTATAGAGAATGCCAGACAATATACCAATGAAATAGTGCCATCTTTTAACGCCCTATTATATTTTAGAATTCTATACTGGCTTTCAAAAATAATCCTGCGACTGCTATTTTGGGTTAAAGTCGGGTACCACTCAAATCGAAACTATGATCAGATTTCTCAGGATGATTGCGTGATCATAGTATCCAATCATCGTTCCAATCTTGACCCTCTACTGCTAGTTTATATGACCTCTCAACATGCACCAATTTCATATTCTGCAGGGGAATGGGCACTTGGGTTTCCGTTTCAACAACTTTTGCACGCATTCGGTTTTTACGTAGTCAGGCGAAATCAAACCGGCGGCAAATTGTATCGCTGCATACTGGAGAGGTATGTGTTTCTGGCTACATCACAGTGTGTTCCTCAAGGACTGTTCCTTGAAGGCGCTCTGTCCAGAGACGGAAAAATGCAGGCGCTGAAACTGGGTTTACTGAATTATCAATTGAGGGCTTACAAAGAGGCCTCTTGTAAGGATATTGTATTTATTCCCGCCGCGCTGAACTACGACAGAATTCCAGAATTTCAAACTCTTATTGCTCACCAGGATAAGGGTTTTGGAAACAAGGGACGATTCTATTCACTGATTTCCTTTACTAAGTTCATGGCTTCTGTAGCAACATATATGCTGCCAAGGCGCCACAAACCTTTCGGGTATACTAGTGTTAACTTCGGCGCTCCAATTTCACTGAGCACCTGGTTGCAGGAAAACAGCACAGATCCAAATGTACTGGATAGTGCAGAGCGCAGGGATACTATAAGTAAACTTGGTCAGGACCTTGCCGATATAATCAAAGCTCTCATCCCAGTTTTGCCTACGAACATACTTGCCAGGGTTTTTAAGGAAAACGCAAAGTCTCCCCTGTCAGAAATGGAAATCAAAGTTAGAGGCGCAGTGATAATACAAGAACTCATTCAACGGGGCACTACAATATTATTACCTAAAAATGACGAAGACTACGCCCTAAGCCAGGGAATATACATTTTGATCCGGGAAAACATCATACTACCAACAGGTGACGGCAGATTCAGACTAGTCGAGGGAAAAGACAAACTATTGGATTATTATTGCAGTGTTTTCGATAAAGAAGATGACGAATACTCTGTGGTTTGACAGATAGAAAAGCGCCAACGGCAAACCGACGGGTGGTGTATAGACTTCTATTTTCCCCTTGAAAACACCTCGCGCTGCGCTCGCCAAGCACATTTTCTACGCACTATCAGCCTATTTCTGGTCTCTTCCATTTACCTGAAAAGCTCTCAATCACAGCATCAATCTTGTCCTTGCGAAATATCGCGACCTTTGTAACGAGGTCATTGATACCAATCGAGATATAAAAATTGTTTTCCTTTAAGAAAATACCAGATGCAAAGACTACCTTCCTCAATCGAAGTCTATAGGGGGCTACAAAAAAAGTACTGGCCGTTTCATCCCGAACTAACTCTGCTCTCAATTTGCGAAGTCTTTTCCCTTGGAACAGTGAGTCACCATAGTCGATGCCGATTATCTTCTTGACGGAAAAATCCGGCGCAATAAAGGCTACAAAGCTCCGGTACTCTAAATCTACATACTTAACGTGAAATGTTCCAATGAATAAGTTGCCGTATTTAATGAAATTTGAACCACCACCAATGTGCACCGCCTCCAGTAAGTCCACATTCTCCGCCACCCAGCGATGGAAGTAGGCGCTTTTTTCAGAAAATATTCTCTCATACCCATTTTTGTTGTCCTTTCTCAGAATAACCAGCTCGGGGTAAAGACTATAGACAACGTGTACTTCCCCCTTGTCAACAAAAGGACACCAGTTCTTTTCTCGTTTTTTCATCGTGAAGTTCTGAGAGTTGACATGTTCAACATTCAGGGTTCTGGAGGCGTGATTTAACTCACCGCTGCACATCGTCACTCCCCCGCTGTAATTGCAACAGATGAAAGAGGTCTCCTGATTGAAAATTACCCTGTGATCTTCATAGTTATTTCTCGAGAGAAAAGTTCCCTCGCCTACCGGTTGAAAATCACTGGACAATGTATATAGATACGTATGTCTACGTTGATAACTATCGTTCCCGATCAACAGATAGTGATCTTTATAGGGGATGACATTTCCATTAACGGCATCCACGTCAATCTCGATCAACTTATCGACAACAAGCACTTATAGAGCCTCCTCGTTCACAATTCAAACTACCTCTGCGTATAAAAGTCCATCTTCTCGTTAAAGTAGTTTCAGCTAACCTCAGGAGGAAACCAAAGCAAGGGATAGCCAAACTTCTTCATCAATTTGTGGTCGAGTTGCCCGGTGACAAATTCCAGGTCGCTACGGCTCGTTGAGGCAGTCAGGTGCTGGAGCTGATTTTTTTCCCTCCATGCGGCCCCATGCGCGTTATGTGATTTCGAGGGAACGGGAGATACCCCTTCAATAATACGCTTCAGATCGCTGCCGGGCTTACGCTCGAGAAAAGACTCCAGTTGTTGCAAGGTATTGGCGGTATCGCTAACCAGGTCCTCCAGGCGTATGTAGACCACCCTATTCTCCGATTCAAGCTCCCTTGCGTACCGTTGGTAGTAGTTATTCCATACCTGGACAATATTCCTGAAGCTCTGCTGTCTGCGCAACACAGCAGGACTACTCAAATAGGCTGCGTTTTCCCTGAAACCCCTCCGAAATGCCAGGTCGTATGGCTGCTTTAGGGTGGAGTTAACCCAAAAATAGGGAGATCTGATCATGCACACAAACAGAACCCCGGTATATTTTCGGGCTGGCAACTGGATGGGCTTGTATTTGTCAGTTCTGGGGTAAATAAAAAAATTCGGCGGCATTGAGTGTTTCCAGAAAGGAAAGCAATCCGGCGCACTATTCGTAAAAAGGCCTCCAATGTACCGCTGCATGAGTGAGGTGCCGGAATTGAAGGGTCCCAGTACCTGGCAGTGTCTGATTGCGCTCACAAATACATGGATGGTTCAATGGCCTTTACGGATCGCACTATATCACCCAGCGTCGCCGGGGCTCAATGCCCATCGAGGTCAGATTCAGTGCTTTTCTGCGCTCCACCGATGAGAGGCACATCACCGTCAGCTTTTCCAGGACGCTTTGTGGGCAACTGACTGCACGAGCTTGCACGGC
Source organism: Halieaceae bacterium (assembly GCA_018657645.1). Lineage (GTDB taxonomy): Bacteria > Pseudomonadota > Gammaproteobacteria > Pseudomonadales > Halieaceae > JBALVT01. The sequence goes on from JABHWT010000379.1 coordinate 4,505, forward strand.
CCTATTCACGAATCGGATTGCAGCATTACCGGGTGCATCCCTGAACAATGCACTAATGCTTCAGCCGGATATTTAATCAATCCCGGCCAGCTTACGCGCCATGCCCTTCTTGGCTTCCAAATCCATGCCGCGGGCTATTTGCACCCGTTGGGCCTGCGGGGAGCCTGCGCCGTGCATGGATTCGGTAAGGTAGCCCACGGCGTTTCTACCCATGGTAATGTTCTCTATGAGGCGCAGGATTTTCATGCGGTCAACCACGTCGGGGCCATCGCGACCCACCAGGAACTTGCGTACCAATCGCCCTGCCTCCGGGTGGTTGAGATCCTGCTCCGAGGGCAGGGTGACCATCAGACCGCCAGCCAGGTCCTGGGCCAGACGAGAGATTTCATAGGGAAACCGGGTGACATTGAGTTTACATACATTGGCCAGCATTTCATCGTTAATATATACCCCAGAGGGCATTTCTCGCGCTTCGTGGGCAGAGGCCATGCCGACGGCATAAATGGTTTCGTTGAGATGGGCCATCTCGATAAGCTTGTCTTTGATGTGCGAGGCCGTGGGAACCCCGTTCATATCGGCAATTTCGGCCGCCGCCCCAATCAAGGCGTCGCCCAGGCCAGTTTTGCACACGTAGCTGCAGCGGTGATAGGCAGTGAAACGCTCGACCAATGGCGCGGCGAATTCGTATTCACCGTTCATAAACACCCGGTGCCAGGGAATGAATACATCCTCAAAAACAATCATAGCTTCCTGGCCACCATAGGTGGCGTTGCCACTGTCGATATCCCCTTCCTCCAGGGCGCGTAAATCGCAAGATTGACGGCCGTATATATAGGTGATGCCTTTTGCGTCGGCCGGAATAGCACCGACAATGGCATACTCTTTATCGGCCTCCAGCAGGCGAATAGTTGGCATCACAATCAACCAGTGGGAATTAATGGCGCCGGTCTGGTGACATTTGGCTCCCGAGACGTAAACTCCCTTCTCGTCCCGCCTGGCAACACGCAAATAAAGGTCTGGGTCAGTTTGCTGGTGGGGCGCTTTCCCTCGGTCGCCCTTGGCATCGGTCATAGCCCCGTCGATCACCTGGTTTTTCTTCTGCACCCGGGTGAGAAAGCTCAGAAAACGTTGATGATAGTCGGTGCCATGTTTGGCGTCTGTTTCATAAGTGACCGAGTGCAGGGCATTAATGGCGTCCAGGCCCACACAGCGTTGAAAGCAGGTGCCGGTCATCTGGCCGAGGCGGCGTTGCATCTTCCCCTTGGCGACCAGGTCTTCGGCGGAGCGGGCGATGTGCAAGAAGCGATTGATTCGCGCTCCGCAAATATCTGACTCACAGGAGGCCGCCTCCGGGTCCTCAATAGCTAAATCATAGGTGGCGGCCATGGCGTTCATGGAGGGGCGAATAATGGGGTGATTCACGGGGTCGCCCACCAGTTCGCCAAACAGATAAATCCTCATATCTCGGCCGCGCAGACTGTCCAAATAGTCTTCTGAAGTTGCTATGGTGTCATATGCGCCCCAGGTCTCGTCGCCCTCGTCAACTCCTGGTGCGGTATTTGGATTATCTTTCATATCTGTCCATTCCTTCAAATTCATTAGCTGTAATTTCGGCAAAAGGATGCCCTGTTTACAATACCAAGGCAACCGACGTTTCGAGCTTATCAAGATCATTTCGCGCCTGCAGTCGCGACTTCAGGTGGCGCCATTTGGTGGAATGAAGCCTTTCACCGCACCTGTGGGGTGCACGGTGGCATTCTGTATCATCGACATTCTGGCTAATATGGATTAAGTTCTCGTTTCGGCACCTTTCTGCTTTCATCAATTGGAGTGGTAGTAAGCAGCAGTCTAATAACCTGAACGGCGATTCTGCGGCCATGATTGGTTGGAAAGGTAGCGCTATTTCTGCCTACTTGCAGAAATACACATATATCTATTAATTCTTACATAACTGCAAGGATCAAAAATCATGACAGATTCTCTTTATACTCGACTGGGTGGCTACGACGCCATCACAACGTTTTCAGAGTATGTCCCAGCCCCCACCCAACGGAGCTTGCAGGTGAATCCGGGCTTGTTAAATTCAGTCTCTAGCTTGTTGTTTGCCCTGCGGACTCCCCTTGCCCTGCTTATCCCCCTTGTTCTTACCCATCCGCTTCAAACGCTTGTTATTGCGGGTTTCGTGCTCTTCCCATTTTTGTTTCTGTACATCGTCTAACTGAACGTAGAACGCATTGACCATTGTCGACTCAGCGATGGTGTTGGCCTCAACCAGATTAGCCAGCTGTCGGGCAAGCTGTTTGACGGTATCAGCCTGGTAGTCAGCGGAGTTGATAACCAGGTTGAGCTGCAGGTAGATGCCCCCTTCGGCTTTTCTGTGAGCCCGCCGTACTTCCTTAATATGAATGAGCTCTGTGGCCTGTTCTTCACTGATGCCGAGTTTTTTAACAAAGGACTTGCCCTGTGCCTGCGTATGGGCAGCGGTGAACAACACCAGAGCAAGGACAAATAAGCAGGAAAGGATTGACTTGGACATATGCTGCCCCCCTATGATGATGGACTGATTGATGTGTGACTATAATTTCAGAATATTAAACGAAGCGTCTTGATTCTACTGAATCATAAAAAACCGATAATACCACACCACTCCAACCAAGCATTTTAAATCGAGAGGTCGATATCATACGGTGCGCTGCACTGTCCAGCGAGGCATACCATCTAGGCGCCTCCACCTAATCCTGAAAAGGTGGCGTATGTCCCTCTTGTATACTTAGAAAATGCAACGAGTGTAAGATATGAGTTTCCAAGTTATAGTCAGGTGCTAAATGGTTATAAGCGAAAAGCATCGCTACGTTTTCATCCAAATTCCTATGACGGGCTGTACAGCAGTAGCATCTGAGCTTGTCCAACAATATGACGGTAGATATATTCTGTCAAAACACTCTACATATAAGGAGTTCCTCCAGCAAGCAAATTCAGAGGAGCGTTCCTACTCTGTTTTCACGAATATCAGAGACCCGTTTGACCGCCTAGTGAGTCATTACCACAAATTTCTTAGTAATCACGAAGACTATCTCAACCCTGAGAAACATAAATATCAAAGCAGAAAAACTACGAGATACCACCTAGCCAGAGTTACCTACATACGTCAGGCACAAGCAAGCTTTCCGGACTACTTTGCACACTTTTATAGCAGCCTCAACCCAATGTTGCCGCCACCACAATTGGCTATAGGTCAGGCACAATATGTGGTGAAATTCGAGAATCTCGAGAATAACTTTCTGAATGCTCTCCAGCATTTGGGAATCAACGCCGAGCGGGGTCTACCACTGGTGAATCAGACCCCAGGGCGCAAGGGCGCATACGTTGATCATTACGATCAAGGTATTACTGAGCTGGCGGTATCTGCACTTGGTCCCTTTGCGCGATACTGGGGCTATAAAATACCGCCAGCATGGTCGCTATCCATCCCCCAATACGCCACTTCACTTTTCAACCTAAAAATGATGGTGAGAAAAGTGGTTTCGTAGGGTGTATGGGCTGCGACAATTGCCGAAAACTAAGCGAAGCCGGGGTGCAGTGACCGCTCCTAATCTGTTGAGTGCCCTGGGCTTCCTGTTGCTTGATTTGACCAGATTGAAATGTGCACCAGATGCGCACCAGAGATACCAGAAATTACATGCTGCAAAAACAAAACTTACAAACAGCACCACGAAATCACTCTAACATGTTGTTTATTAAGTATTATTTTAAATTTCTGACTGGTGCCCGAGGCCGGAATCGAACCGGCACGACTGTTAAGTCGGGAGATTTTAAGTCTCCTGTGTCTACCAATTTCACCACCCGGGCATGATCGGGGAAAGCGTATAACCGCCCCACTGGAAGGCGGCGGCATAATAGCACAAATTGTTGGAATTCAGGCAATGACTTGATCGTTTGCCACTCGAACTGATGCGGAGATCAAATCCGGATCCTCAATCTGCATTAATAGACAAGCCGAAAACAAACGGGACGACTCGCCAAACACGGCGCCCAAAACAGTTGACGTTGGGTAGATGGGCATGTCAGCATGACGCCATAAATCACGCGATGAGTGGCATCACTTAGCCTAGCTGATTAAAAAATCGGCAGCAGCACATCCGCCACAGGTCGCCCCGCAATAATAATGGAATGTGGACAATTTAATGGCTTCTTCTCGTGGGGAGTTCAGCTCCCGCCTCGGTTTTATTATGGCTGCTGCAGGCAGCGCGGTGGGTCTTGGTAACATCTGGGGATTCCCAACCCAGGCCGCCAGTAATGGCGGCGCAGCGTTTCTGCTGGCTTACCTGGTTCTGGCATTCACTCTGGCCTACCCTGCCCTGATGGCAGAACTCATTATCGGACGTCATGCCCACGCCAATGCAGTCGGCGCATTGCGCCTGATATCGATAGGCCCTAAAACCCGTTTTCTAGGCACCTGCAGCGGTTCCATTGGGTTTATCGTAGCCAGCCTTATACTCAGCTTTTACGCTATTGTCGCCGGCTGGATGGTTGCTCTGGGCCTGTCTTCGCTAGCCGGTCTGGTAGGCCTGAGTGACCTAAGCCAGTGGCTCGGGGAATTTGGGCTGGTTCGCAATATCGTGTTCATGTTGATTTTTATGGGCCTGACCATCGGCATCATAACCGGCGGTGTACAGGAAGGTATTGAGCGCTGGTCGACCCGGCTTATGCCCATATTGCTGGTTGCGCTGGTTCTGTTGGTTGCATACGTGCTCACACTCGACGGTGCTGGCGAGGGCTTGAAAGTATACCTGTTGCCGGATTTCGACCAAATTTTCACCCCAAAGCTGATCATCGCCGCCCTTGGTTCAGCATTCTTTTCCCTGTCGCTAGGGGTGGGTACCATGCTGATTTACGGTTCCTATATCAGCGACAAAGAAAACCTGTCGGTGCTCGGTGGATGGGTCACCCTGATAGATATCTCAATAGCGGTTCTGGCTGGTTTCCTGGTTTTACCGGCCATGTATGTCGCATTGCACAATGGTGTTGAAATTTTCACCGCCAGTGGCGCGCTGATTTCGGAGGACACCCTAATCTTCACCGTGTTACCCGAATTATTCGCAACCATGGGGTTAGCGGGCGTCATTGTTTCAGTGGTCTTTTTTGTCTTGATGAGTATTGCCGCCCTGACCTCCTCCATTTCCATGTTGGAGGTGCCCGTGGCCTATACGATTGAAGAACATGGGGTCAGCAGAAGGACGGCGGTAATAGCCATTGGAAGTGCCATCGCTGTATGCAGCACAATAATCTTGTTCAACTTCGAGACCCTGTTCGGCCTGGTTGTTGCAATAACAACGCGTTATAGCCAGCCCCTTCTGGGGTTTGTTTTCTGTATGTATGCGGGTTGGGTGTGGCATCGCGACAACCTGTTGCAGGAATTGCAAAAAGGCAACCCTGGCGCAGAGCACACCCTGTTCTGGAAGATATGGCCCTGGTATGTCCGCCTGGTGTGCCCAATTATTATCTTGACGATATTTGTCCAGTCGGTAATCGGTTAAAATTCTGCTAGGGACACCTATGTCATCCTATTTATGTCCCTATGGCATCCGTCGCCGTTCTCTCGTATGATTTGCTCTTGTTTTTCTGCCTGAGACAGTTCTCGTGGTTCGATTTATTGCTGTATTCGTAGTAGTTCTTATAGGTCTATTTGGCCTCGAAATGATCAAGCCCGTTCACGAACTGGTGATAGAGCCCTTCGCCGGCTGGCTGGCCTGGGTAAGTGCCGCAATAATCATCCCCTTTGACGACTCGATTCTGGCCTACGGCAAAGTGCTACAACATGGCAATAGCGGCTTTGCCGTGTCCATTGAGTCGGGGTGTAATGGCGTAGAAGCCACTATTGTGCTGGTCGCAGCCGTCATTGCCTTTCCAGCCCCCTGGCTATATCGGCTGACGGCTATTGTACTGGGTGCACTGGCTATACAATTTCTTAATATTATTCGAATTATCAGCCTTTTCTACCTCGGTCAGTGGGATATCGATATGTTCTCCTGGGTTCACCTCTATCTCTGGCCGGTGTTGATCATGCTTGACGTGCTCTTTGTGTTCATAATATATCTGCGTTTTCTGTCGTCGAATGATGCAGAACTAGAGCTAGAGACATGACCAGCCGCACGCACCTTTTTCGCTTTGTCGGTCTGGTGTTCGTCTGGTTGATTCCCTGCTTCGCCCTGTGGATGAGCCTGGGCTCACCGGTGACCTGGCCTGCGGTCCGTGCTAGCGAGATGCTGTTAACAGCCTGGATGCCCGGCTTAGTCAGCTCTTTTACCCTGAGTGGGACAGACGCCCTCCTGTTAACCCAATATGGCGAACTCAACGGTGAAATTGTCGCTGCCCGTACCGCCGGTTACAATTTGGGATTTCACCTGAACACGAGAATACTGTCCTATTCCTTACCCTTCTATGCGGCACTACACTTTGCCACTCCACAAGATAATAGTGGCACCCGATTCATGTTCGGACTGATGGTGCTTTATCCGCTGCTTATTCTATGCCTGGTCAGTCTCGGATTGAAAACCCTGATGGTCGAGCTGGGTCCTGTATTTGCCAGCCAGACCGTATCGCTGTTACCGAATCAGGAAGCCATCGCCATAATGTACCAAATAAGCACGCTTATCATTCCACCGTTGGCACCGGTGCTGGTTTGGGCCTGGCAATCGCAGACCAATCCAAAATTACTGGCCCTGCTCAGTGATAAACCTGCCCCAATACCCGGAAATTGACAGGCAGGAACCCGCGTGAACTATTCCTGCGCCCACCACATGAGGTACTTTTTTTGACCGACACGATACCTGTAACCGACCTGGATGCAGCATCCACAAAACCGGATGAAAACAACGAGCAGCTCGAGTTAACTGCCATTCACGACTTTGCCACCAAGCTCACTCAGCCGGGTGCCGAGGAGGCCCTGCAACAGTATGTTCGCTGGCAGATAGCCCAGCGCACCGAAGCAGAATCTGTAAAAGCGGCAGATCTAACTGCCAAAATTCCAGACTTTGCTCCTATTTCCATTAACCTGGACCTGACCACAGCCTGCAACTATGCCTGTGACCACTGCGTAGACCTGGACATTCTCAACACCGGTATCCGCTTTGATCACAACAAATTATTGTCCTCGCTGGAGCTAATGGCAAACCGCGGAATGAAATCGGTTATTGTCATTGGCGGAGGCGAGCCCACCCTGTATCCACACTTTTCAGAAACCATACGTTTTATGAAGCAATTGGGGCTTCAAGTAGCCATTGTCTCAAACGGTGCCGGCAACCGTAAAATAGCCGAGGTTGCCGATTGCATGGACCAACAGGACTGGGTGCGGCTGTCCCTCGATGCGGGCAGCGACGATAC
>JABHWT010000481.1 GCA_018657645.1 Halieaceae bacterium
GACAGATCATGGCTTTCACCTGGATCTTCAACGATGTTGAACAAACGCCATTGATCATCTCCCAAGGGGCTTCGGTTGAACACAATTTTGTAGTCGCCCTGAAACAGCGCGGCGTGTCCCGCAAGCTCATAACCCACCGCATGTTCCGGCCTGTAAACTCTCTCTGCCTCGTTCAGCAGCAAGGGACTCAGGTCACGGCCGATCATAGGCTCTACGGGACGCCCGGCATGTCGCTCACCCGGCGGTGCCACACCAACCAGGGACAGAATGGTCGGCGTAATATCGGTGACATAAGAGAACGCATGACTCAGCACATCTTTTGTTAGCAGAGACGCACCCGAAATAATCAGTGGTACGCGCATTCCCCCCTCGCCAGCGTAAAACTTGTAATAGGCTAGCGGGCTGGCCGCGGCGCTGGCGAAGCTCGGGCTAATCGTGTTGTAACTGCCCTTCAAGCCAAGTGTTTCATAGTCGGTGCGGTAACCCAGTGCCGAGGTCATCCTGCGGGAGGCAAAAGAGTGTGGGTCCGCCGGACCACTGGCCTCCGCACCATTGTCGGACGTAAATATAAACAGCGTGTTGTCGTATTGTCCGTTTTGTTTGAGATAATTCACCAGCCGACCGATATGAAAATCCATCGCCTCCACCATGCCTGCATACACGGCCATGCGCTTGGCCTCATAGCGCCGCTGCTGGTCGTCCAGCGATTCCCAGTCACCGGTGCTCGGCATACGCACCACGCTTGCTGCTGGTGGTGTGATGCCCAGCTCAATCGACCGCGCCAGCCGCTGCTTGCGTAGTGCATCCCAACCGCTGTCGTATGCGTTCATATAGGGGTCGATAAATTCCTGTGGGGCCTGCACGGGGATATGCACCGCCTGGAAGGGCAAATAGGCGAAAAACGGCCGCTCGTCGACAATGTTGCTGTCGATAAACTCAATAGTTTTATTCACCAGAAAGCGCGAGGAGTAAAAATCCTCCGGAAGCTGGTACTCTTTCCCGTCGGCGTACCAGTTGGCCTTGTCGTACAGGGGAATGTAAGGGCGCTGCTCCCAGTTATCCGCTCCGGAATCCGCCAGTGCCACGGTGCGTTCAAAGCCACGTTGACTGGGCAGCTTGCCAGACCCACTGCCCAAATGCCATTTCCCGGCCATGTAGGTATGGTAGCCCGCCTCTTCCAACAGGGTTGCCACAGTCACGACATTATTGCCCAGCACGCCCTGGTAGTGGGCATGACGCCTCTGCTCAGGCGCCAACATTTCTGGGATGTTGGGTACGCCGGCGAGATGGTTGTCGACACCTGTCAGCAACATAGCCCGGGCCGGCGCGCAATTTGCCGCCGTGTGATAATTGGTGAAACTGACCCCCGACTGCGCCAGCGCGGACAAGGTGGGTGTATTAATTTCGCTGCCATAGGGGGCGATATCGGTATACCCCAGATCATCCGCAAGGATGAGCACGATATTAGGGCGCGAAGCGTCCAACGCCTTATTGCCGGCTGTAGGCTCAACGCCCTCAACCGCGAGCGCCGACTCAGTGGGCCCACCATTCGCCAGGACACAGACCAGCAACAGATTACAAGTACAACGCAGATTCAAGCGCTCAGGCCTTATCTGGCAGGCGGCGGGATGCAACCAGGAGAATAATAGCCACCAGCACCTCGGGAGCAATCAGGTCCAGCGCGAGCGCAGCGTCGTGCAGCAACCAGGCGAGAATACGCCCAAGGGCAGTAATCGCTAGAAGAATGATTGGCGGGTAGTACCAGCTGCGGCGGCCACTGACCAACGCGGTCAGCATACAAATTCCCAGCGCGAGAAAGAACCCGGCCATGTCACCCACCTGCGAACTCAGGCCCACCCCGTTATCCAGCGTCAAGCCAAACTCCGGTGCTACTCCTGCGGGTGCCACCAGCCAGCGTATACCGGTAACTGCAAACAGTATCGCCGGTAGCAGCACAAGTAACTTGAGCAGAGTGTTCATGGCAATCACTCTCGCTCCGCGAACACCTGCATCATACGATGCGCGGTTTCAAGCCCTGAGTTCTGGTTCTGACCGGTGACAAAACGCTTTTCGTCGTCCACTGCCACATGCGTCGCTAGAATATCGCGAAAGGCACCCTGACTTTCATATAGCGCGCCCGCTTTGCGCAGCTCCGTTTCCGGGTGCAGCGGCGTCATTTCGATTCCCAGTTCCTTGATCTGCTTGTCGCTGACACCGGTCATGCGACGCCCGGCGATGAGTAGATTGCCGTCCCTGTCTCTTGCGTTAACCAGGCCCAGCACGCCATGACAAACGCCTCCGATAATCGCCGACCGGTCGCCGTAATATGACTCGGCCACCTTCTCGGCCAATACCGGTGACTGAGCGAGATCGTAGGCCGCGCCCCAGCCACCCGCCATGAACACAATGTCGTACTGGCTGATGTCAACATCGGCAATTGGAATGGAATTCTTAACCTTGGCCTGAGCCACCGGATCATTCAGATAGCGCTCGTCCTCGGGAGATTTGGTCACAAAGAAGAAGCTCTGCGGATCAATGGGAATCTCGCCGCCTTTGATGCTCGCCACGTCCACCGCCATGGCCCCGTCGGTGAAGGTGTAGTAGGGATGCGTCAACTCGGAGCCCCAGACACCCGTCGCGGGGCCCTCACTCTCGCCGGGCTCTGCCAATACAGCGTGGCTGGTGGTAATAACCAGAGCGCGCTTACCCGGCAAATTGACTTTCATCCCGTGATACTCGGGGTGAAGGCCTGCCTTGTGGACGATGGTTGGCAGCGCCAATAGAAACACTCCCACTACCACAATAACACCTAGCAGAATGGGTAATAATTTTTTCATCAACGATATACCTCCATGGCCACGACTATTATCAAGGCCTGCACCGTACAAATTTATATTGACATACTATGTGCCATTATATACAGGCGATTAAAATTTTGTCCAGTACTTGCTGGCCGCCACGAAGAGATTAACTTGCAGCTTCGGTCAACAGGCGACGGGCGGTGGAGCCCGGTCATGTCGCCGGGCGCCACCCATTTTCATTCAGGCCGCTAGTCCAACGGCACTGGGTTGCATGGGAACGAAACCAGACAGGCTCTCCACCCGCGCCAGCCAATTCCGGACGTGGGGATATTCCAGCAGCGACACCTCACCCTCCGGTGCATGGGCGATGTAGGCATAGTTCGCCACATCGGCAATGGTTTGCACATCACCCACCAGCCATTGGCGATTCTCCAGGTGAGCATCGAGGACAGCGAGTATGCCAGCGGCAATTTCCTTGGCTTTGTCGTGGTCCAGCCCTGCCCCGAAAACCTTAACCAGTCGCGCGGCTGCAGGTCCAAAGGCAACCGGCCCAGCGGCGATGGACAAAAATCGGGTCACTTCAGCAGCCAGCACAGGGTCGCGTGGATACCAGTTACCAGCCGGGTCAAAAGCGTGGGCAAGGTATACCAAAATGGCGTTGGAGTCAGTCACTGTAGTGTTACCGTCTTCAAGCACCGGCACCTGGCCTGCTGGGTTTTTTGCCAGGAAGGCAGCTTGCTTATGTTCACCCTTGAGCAGATCCACATCAATGGACTGAAAGTTTATGCCCAGCAGCGACAAAAACAACTCTGCGCGGTGGGAGTGCCCCGATAAGGGGTGGCGGTACAGTTTAATAGCGTTCATGATATTGCTTCCTCTTTGTGTTGTGCCTTGCGGCGTTAGTGAAATAGCTCCACGCACAGTCGTTGGCGTGAAATACCCAGAGCTCGAGCCGCTTCAAACAAACCACTAATAAAGCGAGCCGGCCCACAGGCATAGAAAATGGCATCCTCGGGGGCAGCGCGGAGTATTTGATCGAAATCGAGGCGCTGACCCCGTGCCTTGCTGTACGTCATCAGTCGGTTTTCGAGCTTCGTATGCAGGCTGTCCAGAAAGGCCATGTTGCCCCGACTACTGCCCGCATAGTGCAGCTGTAAGTCGGTCTCGCTATGGTCAAGCGCGTAGGCCATGGCTTTCATGGGGGTTATTCCGATGCCACCAGCCAGCAGTACAGCCGGGCGTTTATCGTCGTGCAGCCCAAAATGATTGGCTGGTGGATCCACCTGCAGCCGCATTCCCAGGTGATAGCTCAAATGTAGGGCTCGGGAGCCGCCGCTGCCTTCCTCGTCTCGCAACACGGCAATCTCATAGTAGTCGCGCTGCTTGGGGTCGGAGGCGATAGAGTAGTGACGCTCACTCACCGAGCCATCTGCCATTGGCACGGGCACTCGCAGATGGGCACCGGCGGTTACCGCTGGTAGTGCTTTACCGGTAGGGTCGCGCAGTTCATAGGCACGCACCTGTGGAGTGAGTTGACGCATGGCGACAATTTCCAGTGCCAGGGGCCCCTCGCCCAGCACCTCATCAACCACCGCAGTAGCGACAGGCTCGGTTACTGTAATCTCCCCTGCCCCTGGGTTCATCGTCGCAATATCCGCCTCTGTGTAGCGCGGCGTAATGTGCGCGGGGCAGTTCCAGTCGAAGCCTTCTATGGTGATCACCACACCGCGTTCTACCATGGCTGGGTAGGATGAGTCCTCCAGTTGCGCCAGGATGTCCTCTTGTTCGAGGCCGACTAACTCCACCCGACCAAACATTTTCAGGCGACGACGGTTAGGGTAGTCCATGAAAAACAGTGACACCCGGTTGTCCTTACTCAGATTGCCGGTGCTCATATACTGGCGGTTGCCGGAATAGTCGGCAAAACCAATGCGTGTGGCGTCCA
>JABHWT010000483.1 GCA_018657645.1 Halieaceae bacterium
GACGCGAGCTTCCACCCTCTTCGGATGAATTCGTTGCCGCCCAGGGGCGTTACTATCATCACATGATCGAGTGTTTCACGCCCGAGCGCTGCATGTTCGAGAGCAACTTTCCGGTCGACAAGATGTCGCTCTCATATCACGTGCTTTATAACGGATTGAAGAAGATAGCATCCCAATACTCGGAAGATGAGCAGCACGCTATGTTCTATGAGACGGCCACGCGGGTCTATCGGCTGTGACAGGTTGATCAGTCCTTTACGGTTTCGGTAATAGCCTGGACGAGCGAGTTCTCCCACTCCCAATCCGAATCTTTGCTGGCGTCAGGCCGTGCACTGTGAAAGGCAATAACCAGGTTCTCGTCGCGGTTGATGGAGATACCCTGGCCGAAAACGCCACTGGCGCTAAAAACACCGTTCTTATACAGCCACCAGAAATATCCATAGCCTTTGCTTCCTTTTGATGGTGTTGTGGACTCTCGCATCCAGTCCGGCGGCAATATTTCTGTTCCGTCGGCCAGGCGACCATCCGCTAAGGCAAATAATCCAATACGGCCGTAGTCCCTTAGGGTTGCGTTGATACAGCAGCCACCAAACTCACCTCCGCCTGGTTCTGTAAGTTCCCAATTAGCATCTGACTCCATACCAAATGGCTTCCAAATTTTCTCTGACAGGTAAGTCGAGAGGTTGTTGCCAATCGCGGCCCGTAGTAGCGTTCCGGCGAGGTTTGTTTCGGCCGTGTTGTAATTAAACTTTTCGCCCGGCTCGGCAAGACGCGATTTATTTCTCAAAAAATCATAGAGCTTAATAGTCTCCCAGGATGCGCGGACAACGTCAGACTGCGGATCGGCATAGTCTTCATTCCATTCCACGCCCGATGCCATCTGCAAGAGGTTTGCGATTGATGACTGATCGTATGTCGACCCCTTCAGGCGTGGTAAATAGTTCGTTACTTTCTCATCCACGTCTGCGATATAACCATCCTGAATGGCGGCGCCTATCAGCATTGATACCACCGATTTGGTAACAGAAAAGGAAACCCATTTGCTATCCTCCGTGTTACCCAGGCCATATCGCTCGTATAGAATTTTCCCGTTCTTAATAACAATCAAGCCGGCGACACTTTGTGCCTTGACGTACTCGTTCACAGTCATGGACGCGCCTTTGAGCTTGACATCAACCTCACCCAGATCGACTAACGCGTAGGGAAGTGGATAAACTGGACCACCCGCTTCAATCAGTCTCGTAGGGTAAATTTTGTCTGAATTTCGATAGCCGGCAACCTGTTGCTTCGGGGTCCAAAAAAGTGTGCTCTGCGGGGGGCCGAAGTGTTTATGGTCGTCGACTGGATCTATGTAGGGTGCCTCTGCAACGACGGCGGGTGCAGAGCTAATCAGGGAAACGGCGCACAACAGGCACAAATAACAAGAGAACTTGTGGATAGGCATTCGGTTTTCCTAGTAGTGATTGACAGGAAGAGTAAGTGGGACGACCACCGCATTTGCAACCTATCTAGTATAACCAACTGGTCGAAGATAGTCGCTTAGAAGGGTCTGGACTGTCGATGCGAGATCAAATAACCCGCTCCCTTCCACCACCTATGCTCCATCGAAATCGCAAAGAAAAACCACCTTACGGCTCATCCCGCGTAGCTAAAAAATAGAATGGCGACTCTGGATACAGGCGGTTCGGTATTCCGGGCGATTTGCTGTTGGTACAGGTTTAAAAAGGCTGGTATCAAGCGGACTCGGAAAATATTTAGTGGTAATTTTCGGTCCAGTGCTTATTATGTCATGGTCATATATAACTGTGGTGGACTGAGTTTGGATCAATGCCTCACGACAGTTTGTAGCGGGTTGGACGAGAGCTGGAAAGGACACCAGGACGGAAATGAGCGCATCGACACACAGGGCAACAGTTTATGTGGTGGATGATGACCCTACGGTACGTATTCTTCTACAAGCGACACTAGAGCAGAAAAATATCCAGGTGGAGGCTTACGATTGCGCGGAAAAATTCCTGCTGGCCTACCAGCCCGATATGCCCGGTTGTCTGTTGCTCGATGTTCTCATGCCGGGCATGAGTGGCTTGGAATTGCAGCAGTTACTGGCCGGCCAGGGCAGCGAAATCCCTATCATTTTTCTCTCCGGAGCCTCCGAGGTTGGAATCGCGGTTGACGCCCTTAAGGCCGGTGCCGTGGATTTTATCGAAAAACCGGTTCAGCCGAACAGGGTGCTGGACTGTGTCGAGAGCGCGATGAAGCTCGATGTAGAGCGGCGGCACAGACGCTCCCGTATCGCCGAGATTGAATTGAGAAAACAACTGTTGACCCGGCGAGAAGAGGAGGTGATGGGCTGGATCGTAAAAGATAAGTCCAGCAAGCAGATCGCCCGACTGCTCGGAATCAGCAGCAGGACTGTAGAAACCCACCGCAGCCGAGTCATGGAGAAAATGCAGGCGCGCTCGCTGATTGATCTTGCTGAGATGCTGATGTCCGAGTCCCTGGATTCGCCAACTACGTATAACTACGTATCCCTGCATACGCAGACATACGACTAGCAACCTGGCTCTATTCCCCTAGTATCGATAGTGATCATATCTGTCGAGTCGGCCGTATCTGTATCGGCTCTTGATGAGTAATTTCCCCGCTTGAGGAAACGATGCATCTAACATGCCAGGCCGCTATTGCACCAGTACCGCATGTAGTGCTTCGCGGCCTATTGATTCTCCTGTTATACACCTCCCCTCAGGCGCGAGGGCATGATAATTCAGGCATCTTCGCGCTGTCGCTTGAAGAACTGATGAACATTGAAGTCGTAACAGGCGTTTCAAAGCGCTCTGGAAAAGCAGGCGAGCCTCCATCGGGTAGTCCGGATCAAGGCCGCACAGGAGACTGCACTTCTTGGTCGCCGGAGCCTGGGAGAGGTTCCCCCGCGCATACTGGCTGTGCAAAACCGCAACATTTAGACCGGAACACGGACTTTTGTCGGTGTTCGAGACAATCAGCCCGCTGTTGCGGAGAAGAGCCATGAGTGGATAGCACTCAACGGTTCAGTCTGAGCCCAAGGCGGTCTTGAGCTCTCTCTCGCCAGATAGGCGATATCACACTCGCCCTGCACCCAGAGTCCGGGTCAGCTAGGACCCGGCACCGTTACGCACCATGCGGCTGTCGTAGACACGCGGGCTGTCACAGGTCATTGCCCCGTCCCTGATTTCAGCAGCCTTTCGCAGGCCTCCTCCATTTACCATGACCTCCCAGGCAGCACCGAGATCTGCATAGGAAGCAAATGCCAGCACGCTGAAGTAGTCAAAGTCAATATCACCGGCGCCCAGTGCCGGGAACATTGCCCAGGAGGCGGCGTTGTTACCCATGCCCCGTAGCGCTGCACCGACCTCACCTTGAATCTTAACGGCGTCGGCACCGGTTTTCCCCTCTGCCAGGGTGCAACTGGAGAACATTATCAGGCCACTACCGTCACCACCTTCGGGGACAGGGCTGGTGGAGTAAGTAGCGGTTAGCATATGGCTGTTTGCGCAATCAATTACCTTGTCAAACGCTTTAGCCACGTCGCCAGCCTCGCTCATATATTTGCCCAGGCCTCTCCCATAGAGGTGCCATCAGCCCAGGCGCCTATCCATCCTAACTGGAACTCGTCATCTGACGAGCGGAATTGAGGCGTGATCACCCAGGCGGTATACGCGGGATTGTGCTGGTCCGACCACTTGTTGAATCGCGCTATTACTTTATTCAGGTCGTCCATATCCTTGCCATCCTGAAAGCTGCAGGTAAACAGCTCAACAGGTACGGCCTTGGGGGCGTCCTGAGACAGGACGGTTGAACTCCAGGCCATTGATACCGCAAACAGCATTATTATCACGTTACGTACTTTATTCATTTTTTAACACCTTTTTTTGAGTTGTGGCCCCGTGGTGCAAATGGCCCGCAGGTAACAACCGATGATAGTCCAGTTTTACCAGAGTGCAAGTATTGATCGAGCTCCGATTCAGTTGTCGGGGCGTGCTTTATCACATGGCCGCACGAGACCAGGAAGTAGTCCAATGCTCTGGTAGAGCAGGGGGCACAATATATCGCGCCGTTAGGACTTGCGAGAAAGGTGGGTATTGGGAGACCTGACTCCAGATTCCCCGCTCAATCACATTCAAAATCATCACTGCCCACCGCACGACATTGCAATGGGAAGCCTTTTGCGCGCCAGTAAGCGTCGTAGCCGAGATCCCGGATCAGTTGTTTGAAATGCGGTGATCGGCGAAACTCAGCGTAGGGTGGATACCAGATGTCGCTGATGTCAGCGAATGGGTTCGCCTTCACACGGTCATACGCCCCAAATGTGATCAGCAGGCCATATATTTCTTCCATGGAAGACCCCTGTTCTGTTGCCAGCTTTTCGATCTGGTCAAGGCCCGGTTTCGGGCCCCCTATCGGGCTTTCGAGTGCATCCATCCAGACTGAAATAGCACGGCTGCTGGTACCAAAATAATTCCGCGCTGCGAGAACCGCCATCGGTCTCCCGTAGGCTCGATAGATGGCATCAACCTCTAGAACGCTGCCAACTGTAAAACCGAGTTCCCGGGCCCTTGATTCAAGGGCAAAGCCCTTTTCGATATCACTGCCGTAAAACTGCAAGTTGCCTATAAAGGAAATACAATTGGTATAAAGCGGATCCAGCGCGACGCAGGTCTCAAAGTCGCGCATTGCCCGGTCATTATAACCCATATTCAGGTATTGCAGTCCGCGCCACATAAGAATGGTGGCGTTGTTCGGTGCCAGCGCGATTGCGCGATCGTAACCGGCAATGGCCCTGCCGACGTCGCCGCCAAGTGTCGACGCGATGTTTCCGGCCTTGATGGCGTGCATGAACGGCAGGTTGCCATCAAGCGCCAGCGCCTTGTCCGCCGTTTCATTGGCGAGCGCAATGTAATCCCTGTCATTGAGACTGTAGAAAGGCATGATGGAATACGTAGCGGACAATCCTTCAAACGCTCGGGTAAATTTGGGGTCGAGCCGGGTTGCTTCCTCAAGAAACGCAATGGCCTCGGTTAAGTGGTCGCGTGCGAGAAAATATTGCCAACCCTTGAGGTACAGGTCATAGGCGCTCATATTGGCGGTATCTGCCGTCACGCTGATCTCGGGCGCGACCTCCAGCCCCATGGTCTCCTTCAGGGCTTCAACAATTGCCGTGGCGATCTCGTCCTGGACTGCGAAAATATCGGTGAGGTCGCGGTCATAAGTGTCGGACCACAAGTGTCGATCTGTTGCTGTGTCGATTAACTGCGCCGTGATCCGTACTTTGTTTCCGGCCTTCCTCACACTGCCCTCGAGCACGTGGGCCACGCCAAGCTCCCCCGCGATCTCGCGGATATCGAGCCCCGAGTCCTTATAGGAAAATGCAGACGTGCGCGAGGCAACGTGCAACCCCTCAATCCGAGCCAGCACGTTCAGTAGTTCTTCCGAGATACCATCCGAGAAATACGCCTGATCTTTGTCAGGGCTCATGTCCGAGAATGGCAGGACCGCGATGGACGCGGCATTGATGTCAGGCGCGGGCGCCTCAGTTACCGGCGGCGTCTCGGGTTGCGGCTGTGGTGTGAGGTAGCCATCCCAAACCATGAAAAGGACGGCGATCGCGAGTAGGGCAATAACCAGAAAATCAAGTTTGCGACCGGTAGAGTGCGCGACAGACTGGTCTTGATCGACATCTTCCGACTTCATCAGTCCCTGGGGCGTCAGTTCAAAAGCCCAGGCAAAGAACAATGCGAACGGAAAGCCGATAATACCGAGATAAAAGACGATGCTGTTGAGGCTGTCCGGCAGGTTAAGCGCCGGCACGGCCATGTCGGTAACCTCGATTACCACCCAGGCCAGCGCCAGATAGGCAATGCCCACGCGAAACACATTCCGGCGCTTTAGCTCTGCGAATAGCCCGTCCATGCTATCCCTCCCAAGGATGCAATCTACGGCATCATATCAACATTTGGTGGAAGAAATAACAGGGCCAGGTCTGTTACATTATTGTCGGCAAATTGCTGGTAGGAGACTGCGATCACTGACTGCCCAGGACCACTGGGCAAGTGCAGGAGTCGTTGTTAAAAAAACGCTGCCGTTTTTGGATACCGAAGACTCTCTAAACATGTTTCAATATCCCCCAGGCATAAATAATTAAAGGGGACCCCTATGGACTTGGATGCGAGGAAACTTACCGACCTTCAGGGCTATATCGCCTTTCTGGAGGCGAATAATCTACTGATTCGGGTTAAATCCGAGGTAGATGCAGAGCTGGAGTTGGCCGGTATCGCCAAACGCTTTGAAGGCGAGAAGGTGGTTCTGTTCGAGAAGGTGAAAGATAGCAATTATCCGGTGCTGATCGGTCTGTATTGGAACCTGGATATCATGGCCAAAATCTTCGATTGCGATCGTAGTCGGCTGCCCTTCGTACTCACCGATGAAATCATGGCCTGGCAAAAAACCCCGGTAGAACCGGTCATCCTGGAATCGGGGCCCGCCAATGAAGTCATCGAGACAGATATCAACCTCTACGAGTTGCCCGTCCCCCACCACGCGACCGGCGATGGCGGTCGCTACCTGACCTCCAGTGTCGTCATTACCAAGGATCCAGATACCGGTGTGCGAAACCTGTCTGTGCACCGAATGATGGTGACCGGTAAGAATCGATTTACCCTGCTGCTGGAAGAACTGGGGCACGTGATGGATTATTACAAACGCGCCGAGGCGAAGGGTGAGGCGCTTGAAATTACCGTCAATAACGGCGTTGATTATCCTGTATTGATGGCCGGTGCCGTGCCGGCATCGGCAGCACCCATCGACTCGGATGAACTGGGCATCGTTAGTCAGATGCGCGGCGTGCCAGTGGAGATGATCAAGGCGCAGACGGTGAATGTTGAAGCCATTGCCAACGCCCAGTTTGTAATAGAGGGTCGTATTCTCCCCCACGTAAGGGAACCAGAGGGTCCCTACGCCGAGGTGACCGGATACTATGCAGATAGGGCCGATCGCTGGGTGATGGAGGTCACCGCTTTGACTCGCCGGGAAAAGCCGGTATTCAACTCTATCCTGTCGGGCACGGAAGTGGGCAACGCCTATGGCCTGATCGCCGGCGCCGGTGCCTTTGAAAAAATTCACAGCCTGGTGCCGGAAGTCACTGCGGTGCACTTCTCCCAGGGCAGCGTGCCCTACCACCTGGTGGTGAGGATGAACAAAACGCACGAGGGCAGCCAGCGCAACGCCATAATGGCGGCATTTGTCTCCCTCGCCTTTGCGAAAACCGTTACTGTGGTTGATGAAGATGTAGACATCTACAACCCGGCCGATGTGGACTGGGCCGTCCAGACCCGCTGCCGCCATGAATCAGACTTAATGTTAATTCCCGACGCCATTGGTCACCGCCTCAACCCCATGGTAGAAAATGATAAGTGGACACGCCTGGGTATCGACGCGACAGTGCCCTTGCCCCGGCCAGACAAATTTACCAGGGCGTCCATGGATCATGTGGACTTATCTGCCTATGAGATAACCGGGGTCTAACATGCGCCTGATAATTGGTATCAGTGGTTCCAGCGGTGTGATTTACGGCATTCGGCTGCTCGAGATGTTGCAGGATTTTGACGATGTAGAGACCCACCTGGTGATGAGCCGCTACGGCCGGCTCAATATCGAACTGGAAACTAACTACCTGCCTAAAGATGTCGAAGAGTTGGCTGATGTGGTGCACAGCGAGCGCAATCAGGCGGCCAGTATCTCAAGTGGTTCTTTTGGCGTGGATGGCATGATTGTCGCACCCTGCTCGATGAAGACGCTTTCGGCGGTCGTGCATTCCTATGCGGACAGCCTGCTGGTCCGTGCGGCGGATGTCTGCCTGAAGGAGCGCAAACAACTGGTATTAATGCCCCGTGAGACCCCACTCCATACAGGCCACTGCAAATTACTGTATGAAGCCTCACAATTGGGCGCCGTTATTGTTCCCCCTGTTCCTGCTTTTTATGCCAAACCGGAAACGCTGGATGATCTGGTCAACCACACGGTAAGCCGGGTCCTGGACCTGTTCGGTCTCGATTCAGGAAAACTGCAGCGCTGGCAGGGTGTCAGTGGAAACGAAGTATGAACCCGAGCAGTTCATCAAGCCCTATAGCAGTGGTTGGTTCCGGCCGCATGGGTAGAGGCATTAGTTTGAGCTTTGCCTTTTCCGGTTATGCGGTGCAGTTGTTTGACAGTGAGGAGCGCAGTGAGGAAGCATTTGGTGAACTGAGTGCGTCGATCGAACAGGAAATCAAGACCGAGATGAATTTTCTACAGCGCTTGCAACTGGTTTCCGCGCAACAGGCCCTGGACATTGCGGCACGTGTAACAGTGGTAGCGCGATCGGACTCGGCAGCGTATCTGGCGCAGGCTGAGTTTTTATTTGAAGCGGTCGCAGAAGTGCTTGAGATTAAGCGCTCTACCTACACCTGGCTTAACACCGTGGTCGCCGACACCGCTGTAATTGGCTCCACCACATCGACCATACTGGTGGACACCCTGGCTGAATTTGTTAACCACAACAGTCGTTTCCTCAATACCCACTGGCTGAACCCCGCCCTGTTAATGCCATTGGTGGAAATGAGCCCGGGACAGCACA
>JABHWT010000227.1 GCA_018657645.1 Halieaceae bacterium
GCTGCGCGAAGACCCCTTGAACAGAGAGCGCTGGGCGCAGGTATTTTCATCGCGCCTGGGTATGGTTGCCTTTACTGTCATTTTGACATACGTGGGTATCGCACTGCTAGATAGCCTGCATTTTCGTCGCGCCCTGGATGCCCCAGAGAGTATTCAGACAGATGAAATTTTCTACGACAACAAGGTGACGAGCGTCTTTGATGTATTGACCCGAGGGATGGGTGATCGCTTCGAGCGAACCTATTCTGCACCGTTTGCCCTGCTGTCTTTTGAAAAAAAGAACATGAAAGATGAGCTAGGCAGAAACATGCGTGACTTCCCGGCATTGAAGCATGCGGGACGGGACCTGGCCGATCCCAGTGAGAAGTGGCCCGATGTTTTAGCCAAAAGTGTCGCCCCTCTGGGTTGGGGGCTACTGTTTTCAGGCTTTCTAATTGGCGTCCAATGGTTGTTGTTACGCCGCGGCACTTTGCCCTGGCGAGCCTCATGGTTTACACAGGCATTAATTCTGTGCACCGCATTCTGGCTTGTGGGCATCAGTCAGCATTATCACGTCCTGGGTACAGACAAAGGTGGCGCAGACGTGTTGTTCCAGAGCCTGAAGGGAATAAGAACTGCAGTGTTGTTGGGCACGCTGGCGACCCTTGTCATGTTGCCTATTGCAGTATCGCTGGGAATTATGGCGGGTTACTTCAAGGGTTGGGTGGACGATGTCGTCCAGTACCTTTATACGACCCTCAGTTCAATTCCCGGAATTTTGTTAATCGCAGCATCGGTACTTCTGTTTCAGGTATATATTGACCTGAACCCCGATTTTTTCTCAATTGGCATGGAAAAGGCCGATGCCAGGTTTGTTGCCCTGTGCTTTATATTAGGCGTTACCAGTTGGTCCACACTTTGCCGACTGGTGCGAGCGGAGACGCTCAAGATCAGTCAACTGGGATATGTGCAGGCCGCCCATGCATTTGGCGTCAGTCATTCTCGCATTCTGGGCAGGCATATTCTCCCCAATCTGGTGCACATTATTCTTATCACGTTTGTACTGGACTTCAGCGCCCTGGTTTTGGCCGAGGCGGTTTTATCCTACATAGGCGTGGGTATAGATCCATCGATGGGAAGTTGGGGAAATATGATTAACGGGGCCCGGGCTGAGTTGTCCCGTCAACCCGCAATCTGGTGGACATTGACAGGAGCATTCTTCTTTATGTTTGGTTTGGTGCTGGCGGCCAATCTCTTCTCCGACCTGGTGCGGGATGCCTTCGACCCGCGAACAACTCTGCGCGGAGATGACCTATGAGCAAGATATGCATGAAGGTTGAAGACCTGGAAGTATCCCTGGCCGGATCGAAAGACAAGATCATAAAAAGTGTCAACTTTGAGCTCCAGGCGGGCAAAATATTCGCATTGGTTGGAGAGTCGGGCAGTGGCAAGTCGGTAACTTCCATGGCTGTCATGCGATTGCTACCCGGCGCCCTGGAAATCACTTCCGGATCGGTGGAAGCCACCGGGCGAGATCTTTTCGCCCTGGCTGAATCCCGCATGCAGGAGGTGCGGGGCCGCAAGGTTGCCATGATATTCCAAAATGCCATGACAGCACTCAATCCAGTACAAACTGTTGGCCAACAGGTTCAGGAAACCTTGAGATTACATACTCCTCTTCGCGGTATTGAACTACGCCAGCGCGTGGTGCAGTTATTTACTGAAGTGGGTATTCCCGAGCCCGATGGCCGGTTTGATTTCTACCCTCATGAAATGTCGGGCGGACAGCAACAGCGAGTTATGATTGCCATGGCACTGGCATGTGAACCGGAAGTCTTGATCGCAGATGAA
Organism: Halieaceae bacterium; assembly: GCA_018657645.1. Lineage (GTDB taxonomy): Bacteria > Pseudomonadota > Gammaproteobacteria > Pseudomonadales > Halieaceae > JBALVT01. The sequence continues at coordinate 1,831 of JABHWT010000227.1, forward strand.
CCTACTACGGCTCTCGATGTTACCATTCAGGAACAGGTTCTTGGCCTGATTCGAGAGCTCACGCAATCCAGGCAGTTAGCTGTATTGTTGATTACTCACGACATGGGTGTAGTAAAGAACACTGCCGATGACGTAGCAGTGATGTACAGGGGCGAAATTATTGAACGAGCAGCAGTTGACGATTTCTTTCACAACCCACAACACGAGTACAGCAAACGCCTGATTGACGCCCTTCCCGACCTAACCAAATTTCGATCTGTGAGAGGCAAGGATTCACTACTGGAACTGAGCGATGTGAAAGTTCACTTCCCCATTAAAAAGGGTGTGCTGCAGCGCGTTGTTGGACACACCCGGGCAGTTGACGGGGTATCCCTGACCATTGGTCGTGCTGAGACCTATGCGTTGGTGGGAGAGTCGGGTAGCGGCAAGTCGACTCTGGGCCGGGCGATCCTTAACCTTGAAGATACGGCCGGCGGAGAGGTTTTTTTTAAAGGAAAGGCCATCCAGGGTATTTCCCGAACCGAGATGCTGCCTTATCGCAAAGAAATACAGGTGATATTTCAGAACCCCTATTCCTCCATGAATCCGAGGCTCACCGTTAATGAAATTATTTGCGAGGGGATGATCAGCCTTGGTCTGGGTTTGTCGGTGCAAGAAAGAGAAGCGCGTGTGCAGTCACTTTTAGAGCGAGTGCAACTCTCGAACGTGTACAGTAGACGTTACCCCCACGAACTCTCAGGGGGGCAGTTGCAGCGAGTTGCTATTGCGAGAGCTCTGGCGGTTGAACCAGAACTCATCATCTGTGACGAGCCGACCAGTGCGCTGGATGTGTCTATTCGCGCAGAAGTTCTGGACTTACTGCAAGAATTGCAGAGTGAGTTTAAGGTGTCTTATCTCTTTATTACTCACGATTTATCAATAGTGCCGGCACTGGCCCACTTTGTTGGTGTCATGCAATCTGGCAAATTAGTGGAACAGGGCAGCGCGGAGCAGATTCTAACAAATCCACAACACCCTTACACCAAAGCCTTGTTGGCCTCCGTACCCCGATTAGATTAAAGTCATCGGGCCAGGCTCAGCGATTTCCGAGTGTACATTCTTCGATTGCTTAGCAAGGGTGGTGAGCAGGTGAAAAAGTAGGTAAAACACTTCTTTCATGCCTACCGAGGATGATATTGGTTGATGGTACAGACAACGCAGTTAGACTACAGGGAACGAATCAACTCACCAGCTGTTTACCAGGTCATCATTTCCGGAGTACTGTCCCTGGCAGTGTCTCTGGCTGCCTGGCCTCTGGCAGCCGCACTCTTCTCGTTAGGTTACGTCATGATTGCAGTGATATTCCTTGGCCTGACAGCTTTCTTTTACTTCATTGTCAATTTCACCTATTGCACCAGACTGAGGCTTCGAATGATGTCAACATTCAAGGGCAACCAGTACGTTTTCCAGGCCAGAGGTGTGCAAAAAGGGATGCGTCCAGACATCCCGTGCCGTGATATCAAGAAAATATTCCCGTTAGATTTTGATACTTCGGCCCAGGTTCCAGAGGGCGAAGAACTTCCGGTTTCCATATCTCAACCGGGTTTTCGTGGGAGGGGCATGGTCATTGTTTTTGAGTTCGAAACGCTGTTGACGAAGGAATCCAGAAGTCGAGCGATTCACGTCCCAACTGCCAATCCGGTGAAGCGAGCAGAGCTTGCAAGATGTTCCGATTTCTGTCGCTGTTTTCAGTGGAGATGAATTGTCGCTGCGCAATGAAAACGAAATATCGGCTTTAGTAAAAATTAGCCCAGGGTTCACCATCAAAGATGGATCATCGGATAACGATCGCGCTCTGTACATTCGAGGCGTAGGCACACAGTCTTTTAGTCGTGGCGTTGACCAGTCAGTGAGTGTGGTGGTCGATGGGGCAGTTGCCACCAGTACCGGTACTTCGCTGCTAGATTTCAGTGATATAGAGCGCGTTGAAATATTGCGTGGACCGCAAGGCATGTTATTTGGTAAAAATGCCTCTGCCGGTGTTCTAAATGTTACCACAGCTAAGCCCCACCAAGATTTTGATATGGCACTCGGCATAAGTTATGGCAGTAAAGAAGAAATCAAAACCCATGGCTTTTTCAATGGTGGTATCACCGAAGATCTGGCAGCAAGATTCTCGTTTTATACCAGTGAGCGAGACGGCATCATCAGCAATGATTATCCGGGAGGTGACGACTACAACGATAGAAAAGAATGGGGCGCAAGATTACAGTTAGATTATGCTATTTCAGACGATTTGGATGTTTTGGTAGGCCTGAGTCACGCTGAGCGCGATGTTTTATGTTGCGTGGGTGGCGTAGAAATTAACACAACAGATCCAACAGATCCAACTGATCCCTTTGCTTTCACCCTGCAGACGCCGTCCGGAAAAGAGGAAGATCACACCTTTGAAAATGATACCTCTGTGGCTGATACCGAGTTAGATACCGCCATTGTAACGTTTAATTATCAATGGGGTGATCACACCCTGACATCTATTACTTCTTATGCTGAGTCTAGATTAGAAAGTGACTATCGCTCTGTGGGTATAGGTCGTACCCTATTGGTCGCTAATACCTCTGTTGATGATATTGAACAGTTCACCCAAGAGATTCGGTTGACCTCACCCGGTGGTGAAGCTGTGGATTATCAGGTCGGTTTGTACTATTTTGATAAAACACTCGATGGTACCAGCCTTCAAGTACTTGATGTTTATGGTGTTGGTCAGGCTCCAGTTCCCGATTTCATTTATGCAACCAAGCTGGCAATCAAGGATGTAGACAGTAAGAGTTATGCAGCGTTTGGCCAGGCAACCTGGCATGTCACCGATACTACGCGATTGACGGCTGGCTTGAGGTATAACTATGAAGATATAGACTTGGGTATTGTGGTTACCAACCCGGAACCTCCCCCTGCTCTATTATTCATCCCCTTTACGACTGCTGGGGAGGTGATTGAAAACCGTACTGATAACGCTTGGTCTGGGCGTTTGATTTTGGAACATGATGTAACTGACCAGGTGATGGTGTATGGCAGCATTGCAAGAGGATATAAAGCGCCTGGAGCCAACACCCTATCTGCAGTTGTTGATACACACGCCCTGGGTTTAGACGCCATCATCGACCCAGAAATCCCAACCAACTTTGAAGTCGGCTTAAAATCAACCTGGTGGGATCACCGTATGATGGTTAATGCCGCTATGTTCTATACCGAGTTTGAAGATTTTCACGCCACCGTCTCTACAAACGAACCGGGTGAATTGCCTGATTTTAATTTGGGTAATGTTGATGAGATGCGCTCTCAAGGCGTAGAGTTGGAGATGAACTTCAAAGCTAGCGAAAACTGGTTGTTGTCCGCCAATGTCGCCTACATAGATGCTGAGTATTCCTCTTATGAGGGTGCGCAGTGTTACAACGGCCAAACTGAAGCCCAGGGTTGTGTGAACGACAGTCAGGATTTATCGGGTAAAGAAGCCTCAAATTCGCCTGATTGGTCTTACAATGTTAGCGCTCGCTACGATAGAAGTATCACCAGTTTGGGGGTAAACGCTTTTGCTTTTGCCACCTATTATTGGCAAGACGAGGTGCAATATAGCGTCGGTGGAAATCCGCTGTCAAAAGGCGATTCTTTCGGATTAATGGATCTCACCCTTGGTGTAGAGTCTGACGATGGTAAGTATCAAGTGCAGGTTTTTGTGAAGAACTTATTTGATGAGTTTAATGTTACCTCTGTAAGTGATCTTAGCTCCATCGTGCCTTTTTCAAAGGTAAACTCTCTTGGTTACACGTATGAACGTCGTATGGGAGTGGCGGCAACCTATCGCTTTTAGGTTAGGTTAGCTCATGAGGTAATGACAGGTTTAAATGGGCAGTCCTGACTACCAATTTGCACTGCCTGGGTTGAGCTTTGCTAGACCTTTTGCTTAACTCTACACAAGCGTTCACCAACTAAGCCGGTGTGTCAGCCGGGGTTGATCAAAAAGGCAAAAAAGGTGTGATTATGGGTAGAGTAGATGGAAAAGTGGCCATTGTAACGGGTGCGGCCAGTGGCATGGGCAAGGCCGATGCACAATTGCTGGCTAATGAGGGCGCCAAGGTCGTGGTGGCCGATTTGAATGAGACAGATGGCCAGGCTGTGGCTGACGCCATCGGGCACAATGCCCTGTTTTTGCGTCTCGATGTAACCGATGAGAGCAATTGGAAGTCTGTGGTAGAGCAGACCGTGGCATCCTTTGGGGGCCTCGATATATTGGTGAACAATGCCGGCCTTCTGATGCTGGGTACGGTTGTCGATACACAGCTAAGTGCATTTCGTAAAATACAAGCTGTGAACAGCGAGGGTGTGTTTCTGGGATGCAAGCACGCCATTCCCGTCATGGAAAAAAATGGAGGAGGCTCAATCGTCAATATGTCTTCGGTGGCAGCGCTTTCAGGGGTGTCATTTGCCTTGGCATATGCAGCCAGCAAAGGTGCGGTAACGGCACTCACTAAAAGTATTGCGATGTATTGCAAGGAACAAAAAAATGGAATTCGCTGCAACTCGATTCATCCAGATGGGGTTAAGACTCCCATGGTGGTGAAGGTTGCTACGGGTAAAGATACGGCCACCCAGGAAGAAATCGATGAGATCGGCCGGAGTGCTAATATGTGTGAGCCCGCTGAAATTGCCAACTTGGTGCTTTATCTGGCTTCCGATGAATCAAGTTTTGTCAATGGGGCGCAGATGGTGATCGACAATGCCGCGACCATTACGCCACCGGTGGGAATATAACAGGACCTCTAAACATGTTCATTGTAAGTTAACTTCCTCGTCGCCACGCCTGGATCTGCGTTGTTACCCAGTTGATGGCTCATTGCGTTTTGGCGAGGCCACTTTGGCTGCGCTGGACTCGCTCCTTTTCCAAGGCCCCTGCGGCTTCGCGCACGATGCGAAATCCCCTGCCCAGCACGATCGGTCTCAAGCCGGGCAGGCAAACAATTGGCATTCGCACCCGGTGAATCGAAATGTGCTTCAGGGTGGCCTTCACTCGCGAATTCTTGCTGTCCACGAGCGAGGATGAGTACCGATTGCCCCGGCTGAAAAGTGCCTGGTCGAAGCTTCGAATGAAAGTGGTGTAGAGTCCTTGGCCACGGTATTCGGGGAATAGGTACATATTGTGACCGTATGCAAATCCCTCGGGTAGGGGCTCAAGCTCCGCTCCCAGCAATACAATGGCCCGTGAGTTGGCAAAACCATATCCGATGACTTGGCCTTCATAACGGGCGACATAACATTCGCCTCCACCCTCGACCGCCTGGTCAAACCGATATCTTGGGCTCTCGGGCAAGGCGGCGACGATGGCCTTCATGTCATTCTCGCTTGCAAGTTCAGCGTGAAGGTCTATGGACGGGTCGCTCATGTCCTTGGGGCGACTCAAATCCGTCAGAGAAAATTCCATATCGTAGTAGGCAAAACCGAGATGCTTGCCAACGTTGCTGAGTGTTCGACGCAATCCTGACTTCGCCCGATGCCCGTCGATTGGTGTGGGATTCATCGTACTTTGCCGCCCCCTCTGTCATTTATGGCCGGTTAGCCTGTCACTTGGCAGAACCCTAATTTGGAATGTACAAGTTGCGTGGCTGTTAGCCTTGTTATGATGTATATACCACCTTAAACTCAATCTCCATAATGCTAACAATTAATATGCGCGTTTCAAGCACTTCTACGTTCAAATCAAAGGTCGGTGTATGCACTTTCCTTATTGGCGTAGCCCTGTTGTGTTTTTCCAGCAGTTTATGGGCTCAACCCCCAGCGGCGTTAGAGCTGCCTGCCGGCTTGTCACAAACACAGTGGCAGCAAGTGCGCTCGCAAATAGTGGTGCACAGTAATCAGCTGCAGCAGATCGGGGCTGTCGCAACGTCTGCAGTGGTACCATCCAACCCGGGCATTGCGCAACAAGCCTATATCAAGGGATTCAACACAGAAGGAGATAACCATGCTGCATTTTATTCTCCGGCGGGTGATCTTTTTGCCTGGTCGATTGCGCTAAGCGCAGACGGCAATACGCTGGCGGTGGGAGCTTATGCTGAAGATAGCTCGGGTGGCCCAGTGGGGGATACGGATGATAATTTGCATTGGGAGGCTGGTGCGGTCTATGTCTTTATCCGCACTGGAAGTGGCAGTAGTAGTACCTGGAGCCAACAGGCTTATATCAAGGGACATTTCGAATCGTATGACTATTTTGGTAGCTCCGTTGCGCTTAGCGGTGATGGCAATACCTTGGCTGTGGGTGTTGAAGGTGCCGAAAGCTTTGTCGGTGGCACGCCATACGCTGGTCATGTGCAACTATTTGTGCGTAGTAATGGTGTTTGGAACTATCGATCAACATTAACGAACTGTTCGACGGCCTATGAAATTTGGGGCCAAACACTAGCCTTAAACGGCGATGGCACTACGTTAGCCGTGGGGACTGTTGAGGCTGCCTATGTGGGCTTTCCTGCAATTTACACAAATACTGTCGGCTGTAGTTCGAGTGTTGAGGCCCATGCGGGTTCCGGTGGGGGCACAAGGCCATACCGGATCTGGTTCTGGTTCTATCGGGGCTGCGTATGTATTCACTCGTAGCGCCAACATTTGGAGCCAACAGGCTCGTATAAGCGCGTCCAATGCGGGCTATGTATTGTTGAGCTATTCGGGCGATTGTTCTGGCGCCAGTTGTAATCTGACTAATGTCACCTCCAGTAAATCGGTCACCGCCAACTTTGGGCTGATAGTCAATGGCAGCTGTGGTACTAGCAACGGAGCCACACTCACCGGGGCGCCTGATACCAATTTATGCAGTGCTGGAAACAGTACTGGCGTCACCGGCGACGGTCCCTGGAGCTGGAATTGCATTGGTGACCACGGCGGCAGTAGCGCCAATTGCTCAGCTGATATTCAAACTTATGACATTACCGCCACTGCTATTCCCCCGGAAGGCGGTAACGTAAGTTGTACACCAAACCCTGTAAATCACGGCGGCCGTAGCATCTGTAATGCGTTGCCCAATATTGACTATGCAGTGGATCGGTTTAGCGGCGAATGCACCGGGACAGTTTGTGATTTGAGCGATGTGACTGCCAGTGTGACGGTTGTGGCCCATTTTGTAGCGATCGTCGATGAGGATGAAGATGGTGTTGATGACTCGATAGAAGATGGCGCACCAAATAATGGTGATGCCAATGGCGATGGCACCCCCGATAGTATGCAGCCAAACATTGCCTCTCTACCTGGTGTGAATAACGATTACCTGACGTTGGCGGTGGGTGGTGGCTGTAATATCACCGGCGCTGTAAATGTTATTCAAGCAACGGTACCCGATGCTGACTATACCTTGAATGAAGGATTACTCGGCTTTACTCTCCCATGTGAAAGCGCTGAAATACACAGTGTATTACCATGGTCATTCTAGCCTTGTCGGTGCGAAATACCGGAAATATGGGCCGGCACAACCCGGCGGCACACTCTCCCAGTGGTATAGCCTGACAGACGTGACCTTCGGTAGCGTCAGCATTGCTGGTGAGGCTGTCGCCACGGCCAGCTTTACCCTGCACGACAACCAGCCCGGTGACAGCACCGGCGACGATGGTGTAATTGTAGACCCCGGCGGCCCTGCGATATCCGCAACAAATATAATGCCTGTACCTGGGTTGAATCGATCGGCATTGATGCTGCTGGCATTGCTGCTGCTGTCGGTGGGGTATCTATATCGGGTGTCGGCAAATTAAACTTCTGAGGCTGCCCTAATCCCACCCTGATTCTAAGGCAATCGCCCTTTTCCATCCTATCGCCACACACAGGTACGACAGCGAAGGGTATGACAATGACGGGTACGACTCCGGCGGGTACAACTCTGGCGGATACGACTCGGATGGCGACCACCGCGATGGCTAGTGGGTACTCATGCCGCAGTTTCAAATCTATTCTGGGAAGACAGTTGGTCGGGGCTGAACATTATCGGAATCTCAGGTTAAGTGCGTTTGCAGAATGGGGAAGGACGGTAGCCTGGTTATCACCGGCCGGATTTACGTCGCCTCAAATACTTAACTTGTTAGAACCGTCGTGTTAGCTTTGCCTCAGGCGTTGTACAGGGTAAATGCCCCAATGGCAATAAAGCCAATGCCTGCCAGATAATGGAGATATTGCTCATTGACGTAGTTTGATAACAAACTCCCGGCCAAAACACCAATCGCCGACGCAACAATTAGTGCCAGTGATGCGGCCACAAACACCGTAAACTTATTAACCTCGGCATCGGCAGCAAAGAGCATGGTGGCCAACTGTGTTTTATCACCCAGTTCAGCTACAAAGACCGTAGCAAAGATGGTTACAAATATTTTCCAATCCATACTGAAGATTTCACACTCTCACATTTATTCTAGTCATACGTTGCCTCTTTCACCGGCTTTGTGCTCCATAAACTATCCGCTAGCCAGGAAATGCTGATCGAGTACTCGGTGCCCGCAATTCGCCACCACTTAAAGTCAAGGGTACAAGGGGGACAAACGCCACCTTTTCAATCATCCATTATACACAGCTGGCCGCAGACTCTCACTTGCTGCGGGGGTATTACGCCTTCTACCGCTGGAAGCGCCGTAACATTCCCTCCAGTCCGTTGAGTTTCACCTCGTAGATCAAAGCTAGCTGTGTACCCAGCTTGCCCGGTGGAAAGCCTTTGCCGTGGTACCACACCAGATATGGCTCGGGAAGATCCAGCAGCTGCCGTCCCTTGTACTTACCATAGGGCATTACCTGATTGATGGCGTCTAACAAGTCCTTGTTATCCATACAAGCCTGGGTTGTTAAATTGCACTTAAAACTGACCCAGTATTTGCATCTAATTTTGACCCAACTGGTTCGCTCAAGTATTACTCATTTTGTTGGTTTATTGCCAGTTATTTCCTCCCGTTGATTGCAGGTCGAGTTTTTGAAGCGGTAGCTATCATTGCCCGTCTCGATGATATGGCAGTGGTGTGTCAGCTGATCCAGCAAGGCTGTTGTTAGTTTTGGATCACCGAAGACCTTTGGCCACTCAGAGAAGCTTAGGTTGGTTGTAATCACAATACTGGTGCGCTCATACAGGAAGCTGATCAGGTGGAACAGCAAGGCACCTCCCGCCTGACTGAACGGGAGATAGCCCAGCTCATCCAGTATCACTAGGTCAGCACAGGCCAAGCGATTGGCCATTCGCCCTTGTCTTCCAGAAGACTTCTCCAGTTCCAGGGCGTTTACCAGATCGACCGTAGAGAGGAACCGCACCCGCTTGTGGTGATGAATAATCGCCTGTACACCCAAGGCGGTTGCCAGGTGGGTTTTCCCAGTACCGGGGCCGCCAATCAGAACAATGTTCTGGGCTTCCTCGATAAATTCGCACCGGTGAAGTGAACGCACCAGTGTTTCTGTCACAGTGCTCTCGGTAAAGTCGAAGCCGGTAAGATCCCGGTGGGCCGGGAATTTGGCCACCTTCATTTGATAGTTAATAGACCGCACCTCGCGGTCGGCTACTTCTGCTTTGAGCAGATCGTTAAGGATGGGCTCTGCCTGCTGATAGGCGGGTGCGGCCTGTTCAGCCAGCTCTTCAATGGACTGAGCCATGCCGTACAGGCGCAGCGTTTTTAGCGTGACGATCATTGCATCAACGGACATGTTTATTCTCCCTGAGGTTATCGTAGCGTTGTGTGTTGGCAATCGGCTCATTGACCAGTACCAGTGCTGGCGGTGGATTGAGTGGCCCGGGTAATGGCCCCTCTAACAACCGTCCCAGCACATTGGTCACGTGTTGCTGAGAGGGCCTGCCGCTCTCAAGGGCTACTTCCACGGCCTGCATCACCAGATGTTCATCGTGGTGCAGCACCAGTGCCAGAATGTTGGCCATCTCCCTATCGCCGCCCAGCCGCTTCAGAAGAATTCGCTGAAGGCGTTTAAAAGCGTCGGGTAGCTCTGTGAAGGGGGCACCGTTACGCAGGGCGCCGGGCTTACGCTGGATAACCGCCAGATAATGCCGCCAGTCATAGATGGTTTTCCCAGCATTTCTATGATGACGGGAGAAGACCCGGATGTGCTCCGCAACAATTTTAGCTTCAGCCACAACGACAATTCGCCTGGCGTAGGCACGCACACTCACAGGTTTGTTCGCGAATGCCGCGGGAACGCTGTAGCGGTTACGATCACACAGAATGAGACAGGTAGAAGATACCCGTTTTGTATGTTCAACATAGCCATCAAACGGTGCGGGCACTGCCATGAGATTCTTGCGCTCATCTTGCCAGACATCCGCCACCATCTGATTCGGGGCTTCCGGGTGGGGTATTTCTTTCCAGAGTTCGATGCACCGCTTCTCCAGCCAGTTGTTCAGATCAGACAAGGTCTTGAACGAGGGAGCGTTATGCCAGATACGATAGCGGGAATCGCGCACATTCTTCTCAACCTGACCTTTCTCCCAGCCTGCCGCCGGGTTACAGAACTCAGCCTCAAACAGGAAGTGGCTGACCATGGCCTTGAAGCGCTTATTGACGTCTCGGCGCTTGCCGCGCCGAACCTTATCAACGGCAGTCTTCATGTTGTCATAGATGCCTCGTTCCGCGACACCGCCCAGTGCAACCAGGGCGTGGTTATGGGCATCAAACAACATCTCATGGGTTTGCAGCAGGTAGGCTCTCAGCATAAAAGCCCGGCTATGGCAGAGCTTGAAGTGAGCCACTTGCAACTTGGTTCGCTCACCACCGATGACCACCCAGTCCTCAGACCAGTCAAACTGGAAAGCTTCGCCAGAGGCAAAGACCAGAGGGACAAACGTCCCTTTGGTTGCCGATAATTTGGCTTCCTGCTGGCGTGACCGCCAATCGCGAGTAAAAGCGGCAACCCGATCATAGGAGCCGGGATAGCCAAGCTCCACCAGATCGAGGTGCAGTTGCCTGACACTGCGGCGTTGTTTGCGATGCCGCTTTGATTCTCGCTTTAGCCAGCCGAGCAGGATATCGGCAAAAGGGTCAAGCTTGCTGGGGCTCTTCCGGTCTGGGTAGCGCGGCTCAATAACACCGCTGGCTAGATACTTACGGATGGTATTTCTGGAAAGGCCTGTCCGTCGGACAATTTCCCGGATGGATCGACCTTCACGCAGGTGCCACCGTCTGATTACACTCAATAAATCCACGTCTATCACTCCTTGGA
>JABHWT010000420.1 GCA_018657645.1 Halieaceae bacterium
CAGCTGTTTTGGTTTTTGGCCTTTCTTTGCCGACATAACGTGGGTAAAAACGGCACTTGGGTGGCTGCCTGGTGTGAAACTGTTACTGTCGGGCCAGAAGGCGCGGTCTGATGATCTGGGAAGCCCAATCCACTCATCAAAACCCTGATCCGTGGGGAAACGGCCCGGGGTGTCTCCCAAATGCCATTTCCCGAAGATGCCTGTTGCGTAACCAGAATCCGATAACATCTCAGCCAGCGTAATCTCCCACCGGGTTATCCCATACCAGACACCCCTGGGCTCGCCTTCTTGCCTTTGTCGCGTACGAATCCCATAACGGCCGGTCATCAAAGCTGAACGGGACGGTGTGCACTCTGCTTCGACGTTAAAATTAGTCAGCTGAAACCCTTCCTTGGCAATACCGTCAATATTGGGCGTTGCTGCACCGCGCAAGATGCCACCACCATAAACACCTACTTCGCCGTAGCCAAAATTATCCATCAGAACCAGGACAATATTGGGCTTGCTATCCAGCTCCGGCGCAGCCAGGGCATGTGGAGCGGATACAATCAGGGCTATCAGGCATGTCAGTATACTCGTGCTGCGAAACTTGCTGCACATAGTGGTCTCCTCGTCATCTCGATCAAAACAATACTCTTAATGAGGTCTATCCGTCTACTCACAGTTTCGCTTGGGGCATTTCTGGCTAACAGCGTTTCCTGCTACGCTCTGTATCTTGCCGGGAGCTCAGCTCTAATCATTAAAGGTGTAGTATGGCATCCAGAGGTGATTTCGTTGACGGTGGTCACAGTACAGAGACAGGGGAGAGATAGATCGTGAAGACCCCACCGAGAGCCTAGATGCACTCGATTCACTTGAAGCGGTTGTCGTTCGCGGGCAGTTATTCTCCATTAAGGCACTTCATGCCAAACAGAGCGAATACCTGGCGCATTATCGCAGCTTTCCCCTAAAGCAGCTGTCTGCGTTCTTTGCTCAACGGGCAGTGGATAAAGCGGCGGCAAACTTTAAGAACTGATCTATTGAGTGCGGGTTCATAATAGAACAATATCTCCGTTGCTGCCGTGCAGGACAATATCGGCGTAGTCGCAGGCACCGCGGCCACGTTGAAACACACTGTTGGCGATCAGCCAGACTCGAACAATGCGCTCCGGCGGTGCACCCATATAGTGTAGGTGGTCAGCGTGCAGGTTGCGCCGCTGTGCGTGCCAGTGGCCGAGTTCGTCGGGTCCACTTCGCACTACAACGTGGAATTCCTTGCCGCTCCAGGTGGGCAGGGGACAGTCGTAGCCCGTGCCCACTGGAAGTTTGCTGCTCCAGTAATATGTAATATCGCGACCGCTGTCGAATTCAACAGCCAGGCTTAGATAGTCGTGGGTTGGCACCAGGGCTTCTCGCATATCTGATGGCAGGCTGTCGACCCGCCAGCGCCAGCTGATCTCGGTGGCGGCATCGAGCGGTAAGTCGATGTCCTTTTGTAGTATGCCGACGTCGCCGTGTGTTCGACATTGAATGCACTGGCCGCCCTCGGGGCCAACGGATTGACTGAAAATCTCTGCCGGCCCGATGTGCCACAGGTAGTGCCAGCCTTGCGGTGCCTGGACCTCTGACCCTATCCGCTCGATCTCATCAGTCACCTGAGTAGCTGATGTGCCATCACTGGCCAGTTTTTGCAATCCGTCCAGCGCGCTGCCCTGCCACCGAATCACCAGTACTTTTAGCTCCCCACTTAGCTCGTCGTAAACAGAGTCATCGAGCTGGCGCTCGCCGAGTCGGTTTGCCCAGCTATTGGGAAAGTAATTACCAAATAACAATTCACCGTCGCGCTCTGCCCTAAACGAGTGACTGTTACGCAAGCCACGAAAAACCTCGCCGTGGGGTCCGACCTTGCACCAGAGCTGCAATCCGGGGTTGACCCAGATATCCAGCAGGCGACTGGCGTAGACCCGCCCCTCGATGAAGTAACTGACTTCGTCGCCGCTTTCAAGCGACAGGCCTGAATTCATCCAGGGCGGGGAGTCGGCCGGCACCGTCAGCCAGCAATGGTCTCGTACGGTGTTGCCTGCCTGGGTTGCCAGAGACTCAATTTCCGCGATGAAACGATCCAGGTTGGCTGGCGGTTCAACCGGGGGGTTCATACGTCGGGCCAGCGCGCGCAATGCGAGCTTTCCGACTACTCTGAGTTCTTTCAGCATGGTAAATACGACCTCCTCAACGGGCTTGCAGTACTTTGGACATGTTGCCGGCTTCAGTTACAGCGCCGCCGTTACATACAGCAAATAGAAATCAGGCTCATCACAGCTATTTTAAGGTTGATACACAATACAATGATTGACCGAAAAATCCAGCGGCCAAAATCGAGTCCCATAATAGCCAATCCATGGCCTTCTTTATAGCAATCGGTTCCCGCGCCCAATAGGTTCAGCGGTTGCTGTTACCCTTCTTTTTGACTACGCTGGCGGTTAAACGGTGCGGATTCTCGCACACCTATTCAAAATACGGGGCTCGCTATAGCGCACTAACATGATCGGACTAGACGACCTATGATCGCTAGCCGCCTGGCCCAGAAGTTACCCTTTCATTTCGGCTGGATTATTGCGATTACTGCGTCGGCGGTTATTTTCGCATGCCTGGGCATGGCTCGATTTGGCCTGGGAATGTTGCTTCCCTCTATGGGAGATGACCTGTCGTTAAGCTATTCTCAAATGGGGTACATCAGCTCCGGAAATTTTGCTGGCTACTTACTATCTGTAGCACTGGTTCCCTATTCTCTGAAAATTTTCGGGGCGAGAAAAGTGATCGTTTTCGGCCTTTTTCTAATAGCAACAACAACGGTTGCCATGAGCCAGATGCAGGGGTTTCCAGCTGCAGTAATTGTTTATCTGTTTACCGGTATGGGAAGCGGGTTTGCCAATATTCCGGTTATGGCGCTGCTCTCTCATTGGTTTTCCAGTCAGTATCGTGGGCGGGCTGCCGGTATTGCGGTTGTTGGAAGTAGCTTTGCAATTATGGCGTCTGGGCTGTCGGTTCCCGAAATTAACCAGAACTTTGGCGCCTCAGGGTGGAGAATTGGTTGGGGGAGCATCGGCGGGCTGTCTGCATTTATAGCACTGCTGTGCTGGCTAATACTGCGAGATTCTCCCAAGGATTTGGGATTACAGGCCGTGGGGGAGAAGGGGACCAATGGCACTATAAAAGAGCCCCTCTCGGACACCTCGCCACCCAAGCTACTCAATGGACTAATGCTCAATATTGGGGTTATCTACTTTGCATTTGGTGCGACCTACATGACTTACGGTACTTTCATCATAACGACGCTGATCAATGAATTTGGGTATAGCGAAAACGTTGCTGGTGGGCTTTGGTTCTGGATTGGTTTTCTAAGCCTTTTTTCTGGTCTGATTTTTGGCCCTTTATCTGACAAGCTTGGTCGAAAAGCTACGATAATTATTGTCTATACAATCCAGACCGGAGCGTATGGTCTGGCTGCAGTGGCTTCCAGTGGGTGGGTGTTATATCTTTCTCTCGGATTATATGGAATTGCCGTTTTTTCCGTGCCAGCCGTGATATCGGCAATGATGGGCGATTACTTGGGGCCGAAACGTGCCGCAGCCGGACTTTCTTTTGTCACATTTTTCTTCGCGGCTGGGCAGGTGATTGGCCCCGCATCAGCCGGTATGACCGCCGATATTTTTGGAAGCTTTACGCCAGCCTACGGATTTTCAGCTCTGGTGACCGCATTGGCTGTAGTGGCAACGATAATGCTAAAACCACCGCCTGACTCAGACGCACCGCACAATCTGGACGGCAATGGCGTTTAGGACGGCGTTACCGGAGATGGGATCGATGCTGCGCGGGTCGCTGGAGCTTTGTGGATAGCCTCGACGCCTACCAAAGCTAAAAAGCAAACGAAGGTATGAAGCCATTACGGGTTTAGTATTTTTCTCACTACCGGTTCGAGGCTGCTCAAGCCATACTGCTTGCCCACAGCCAGTGCTTCGTCGCCATTTTTATTTTGCAACCAGGCGGCGCGCAATGCCATCAAGGCGCCAACCCGGTTTGAGCTCTTACAATGGATTAGGGTGTTTTCATTTCCTGCCTGGGACAATAATTGATCGAACTGCATCGCGTTGTCGCGATTAAGATCTCCAGGGCCGGCGATGCTAATGTGATGATAACGCATACCCGCTTCGAGGACCTCTGCCTCTTCTGCGAGGGTTTTCATCTCCTCGTGACTTCGCAGGTTAATCACATCGGTCACCCCCTGCTTCGCAAACTCGGTGAAAAGGCCCTGCGCCGGTTGGCCGGCAGAATATATATTATCGGCATGCTGTTGCAGATTGACGATGGTATCCAGGCCCGGGTTCTGGCTTTCCGCATGTATACCCGGTGACAGCAGACATATAGCAATCAAAAGATAACCGGTGAATACCTTACTCATTGGCAATTTCATAATAATCCTTGTTAGCAGTCAAACAACAGGTCCAGGTCGTGTGTGACTCGCGGGAGATGCCCTAAATCCATGGCTCGGCATTATATAGCACCTGTCCGTCGGTCTGCACAGTCCAGGACATTATCGAATTCAAGTGGTAGGGCTGACTTCCCGGCCCTCGGGCATCAATCAATTGCCTCATGGTGGGCTGCACATAACCTGTTTCATCGGTTGTCCGACTACTGATCTGGGCAGGATGGCCGTCCCACTTCCAGGGCAAGGTAAATCGGGTGTGCGCCTTATCCAGTACCGGGCCCTGCAATTGGGCGATTTGCCACTTACGGCCGCCATCGACACTCACTTCAACGGTCTCAATGCGCCCCCTCCCACTCCAGGCGATGCCTCTTACCTCATGCCATCCCTTTTCCAGTACATGGGGAAAGGTGGGGCTGGTAATGATCGATCTGGCATCCATAATCACACTGAATAATCGCGCGGTATCGTTTTTAAGGGGGTCTGTATATTTCGAGGTCTCCTCCCGGGTCATGAAGGGAGCGTCGGACAATTCGATGCGTCGCAACCACTTTACATTGGTGTTGCCCTCCCAGCCCGGCAGCAACAGACGGATGGGGTAGCCCTGCTCGGGTCGGATCGCCTCGCCGTTCTGAGCGTAGACAATCAGTGCATCATCCCAGGCCTTTTTTAGGGGAATACTCCGTGCCATCAGCGCTGCGTCCGACCCCTCGGCAAGAAACCAACTGGCTTTGGATTTTACTCCCACCTCGCGCAATAAAGTGCCCAGGGCAACCCCGGTCCATTCACTTTGACTGGTCAGGCCGCACAACATTTGCGGAAAGCTCTTCTCACCTGCACGAGTGTTGAGATTTCCGGAGCACTCAATAAAGCAGGTGCGGGTAACCGAAGGAAAGCGCTTGAGTTCATCGAGGCTGAACTTCAGTGCTTTGTTCACCATGCCATGAATCAATAATTCATGATGGGCGGGGTCCAGTTGTGGCACACCGCCATGGTGGCGCTCGAAGTGCAGATCGGCGGGTGTAAGCGTGCCATGCAGACTCTCCAATGGTGTGAGTGAAATACTCCCCTTGTAGCCGGGAGGTTGGAGTCTGGTCAGGGTCTCATGAGGAGATCGGGCCCCCACTGCACTTGTTGCTGCGCCCTGAACACGGGTAGGATCGGGAGCCTGCGTGGGTGTCAGTGCTTCAACCTGCCCGCTGGCTATCATTCCCGAGGCTGCAGTCAGACCCGCTACAAAGTCTCGGCGAGAGGTGGCACCTGGCGGCGTCTTGTCGCTCATGATAACTCCTGCGCTAGTGTACTTCAGAGCCGCCACGCCGGTCATCCGGCACAAACCGGTGTCTTGCTGGCATAGCAATTGTGGCAAGATTCTCTGCGGACAATACGGTATCTGCCGCGACAATATCATTTCGGTACAGCAGGTACGCAACCAGCGAATAGACCTCGCCAGTGCTCAATGAGCCCGGGGCTTCAAAGGGCATGGCTCTATTGATGTAGTCGAAGATGGTGGTGGTATAGGGCCAGTAATTGCCTATGGTTTTGATCGTGCCAGGCTTCCTCGCGAATGGGAAAATATCACCGGGAAGTCGACCTACCAGTACGTCAAAGGGGCCTTCCACGCCATTTGTGCCGTGGCAAGAGGCACACTTGCGCGCATAGGTGCGTGCGCCCTGCTGTACTGACCCCATTCCCCGAGGCAGTCCCAGGCCGTCGGGCCTGACGTCAATGTCCCAGGCGGCTATTTCATCTGAGTTGACAGGGCGGCCCAGGCCATAAGGTTCGGATTGAGTCACCTCTGCGAAGGCAGCGTGTGCGATGGCCAGGAACAGAATGAAACAGTAACGCAACATTTCGGGCATACATCCATTTCAGCGCAAGGCGCGAATTAAACTACTATAGTCTTGAGTTTGATGACCTAATTGTCGTCATCACAGTACAGCTCATATAAAACGCTGACTATTTTCTCCACCTTTTCACCAGCCAGGGAGTAATAAATTGTCTGCGCTTCGCGGCGACTCTCGACCACACCCTCGTGTCGCATGCGGGCCAGGTGTTGAGACAGGGGCGACTGCTTGATTCCCAGACTATTCGATAATTTGCCAACAGATTGTTCCCCGGTTTTCAGTTGACACAACACCATCAGACGGTCAGGGTGGCCAAGTAGCTTGAGCATATCCGTTGCGGTTTTGGCTGATTGCTGCATTTTTTCCAAGTCCATCGCGCATCTCGTCGGTAGTTGGATTTCTTAATATATGAAAGTTATAATATACTAATAAATAGATGTTTGATAGCCGGGCAAAGAATAAGGATTTGGCATGTCAAAGCAACAAGAACTGGATGGACTGATAAAATCAATTGCTGCAGCTGGAGAAAAACTGCCCGGGCCAGAACGCAGACTTTTCCTCAAGCAGGGATTGACCATGCTGGGGGCAGCGGGTGCAGCAAGTGGAGCTGCCGGCATTGGTGCCGCCGAAGCCGCCTTACCACCGGGTGTTCCCTCATGGACCAAAAGTCTGGGTACAGGTGTTGTAACGAACCCTTACGGTGAGCCCTCACCTTTTGAGGCGCATATTAAGCGACGCAACCTGGAGTGGTTAACCGCGGACAAAATAGCGTCTATCAGCTTTACACCTCTGGCCGATTTAAAGGGCATTATTACTCCCAACGGGCTCGTATTTGAGCGGTATCACGCCGGACTGCCTGCAGTTGATCCGGGATTGCATCGTCTGATGATTCACGGAATGGTCGATCGCCCTATTGTATTGTCCATGGATGATCTTATGCGCTTCCCCTCGATTAGTATGACTCGGTTTTTGGAGTGCGCAGCCAATGGTGGTATGGAGTGGCGGGGAGCCCAAATGGATAGGCTGCAATTAACTCATGGAATGCTGGCTTGCTGCGAGTGGACAGGCGTGCTGTTGTCCACTTTGTTGCAGGAGGTGGGCGTACAAAAGGGCGCGGCCTGGATACTGGCTGAAGGTGCTGACGGTTCTCATATGAGTCGCAGTATCCCCATGGACAAGGCACTGGATGATGCGCTGATAGTGTACGCACAAAATGGGGAACCGCTTAGGCCTGAGCAGGGTTACCCGGTAAGGCTTATTAATCCGGGCTGGGAAGGTAACACCTGTGTCAAATGGCTGCGCCGGCTAAAAATTGGCGACAAGCCCTGGTATCACCGTGAGGAAACGTCCAAATATACGGACTTAATGCCCGATGGTAGTTCACGTGAATTTACGTTTGTGCAGGAGTGCAACTCGGTCATTACCAACCCCTGCCCTGAGAATCCGCTAAAGGGGCCGGGTAAGTTCTGGGTGGAGGGGTTGGCGTGGTCTGGCCGGGGGAAAATTAAACAGGTCGATGTTTCTTTCGACGGTGGTGTCAGCTGGCGCACTACACGTTTTACCAGCGCTGTTCTGCCTAGAGCCTTAACACGGTTTGGCGTGGAGTGGGATTGGAACGGAGCGCAGGCGCTGCTGCAAAGTCGGGCAATTGATGAGACCGGTTATGTGCAACCCACCTATGGGCAGCTACGGGCTGTTCGGGGCACGTCGTCGATTTATCACAAGAACGCTATCCACACCTGGAAAGTAAACAACAATGGGAGTGTGGCCAATGTTCAGATTTCCTGAATTGCTCCGCCGCTGCGCTATTGTCGTCTGTGGTCTACTGCTGGCCAGCGCTATTACTGCGGCCAATTCAGCAAAACCCACTGCTTATTATGGCTATGGCGAGCCCGCCACGCCACAACAGATTGCCGGTTGGGATATTGATATTCGGTCAGATGGCAAAGGTCTTCCCCCCGGCAGTGGTTCGGTACAAGATGGCGAAATTATATATGAGGAGCAGTGTGCGCTGTGCCATGGCTCTTTCGGTGAGGGCGAGGGACGATACCCTTCCCTGGCGGGCGGGGAGGGTAGTTTGCAGGATGCGCGGCCACATAAGACAGTGGGTAGCTATTGGAACTACACCAGCACCTTGTGGGATTACATTCATCGAGCAATGCCATTTACCCAGCCAGAGTCTCTGAGTGATGATGAGGTATACGCGGTGACTGCCTATGTGTTGTATTTGAATGATTTGGTAGATGGTGATTTTGTATTGAGCCAGGAAACCCTGACCCAGGTTCAGCTCCCCAATGAGCCGAACTTTGTCCCAGATCCCAGGCCCGATGTGCACAATAAACGCTGTATGAGAGAATGCAAAGATCCCAATACTATATCAATCAAATTCGAAGCGGCTCTGCATGTTCCGACACCCACAAAGGTAGAACTACCGTCAGAAAACACGGCAGGTGAAAGTGTATACCGGGCAAGTTGTGCCGTGTGCCACGACAGCGGCATAGGCGGTGCACCTGTTCTGGGTGATGCTTCAGACTGGTTGGCGCGAATTGGCAAGGACGTCGGTACTCTTTACTCCAATGCCATTAATGGTTTTCAGGGCGATAGGGGTGTGATGCCCGCCAGGGGCGGATTTACCCAGCTGTCTGACGCGGAAGTAACGGCCGCTGTGGATTACCTGGTGGAGGAGAGTCGGTGACAGATATTACGATGCAGATCAGAATTTCGATAATAGCCGGATTCTCACTAGCGCTCATGGCGGGGTGGATAGGAGTATCACTACCTGTCAGTGCCTCCCCTGAATCACTGGAAGAGGGCCGTGAAATTGTAGCAGACCGAAAACGTGGTAATTGCTATACCTGCCACCAGATGGCTGGGGCTGAGTTGGCAGGTGACGTGGCACCGCCTTTAGTACAGATGAAGATGCGCTACCCGGATGCGGCAGTACTGCGTGCACAAATAGCTGACCCACGTATGCGCAATCCGAATACCGTAATGCCCCCCTACGGGGCGCATGGCATTTTAACCGAGCGGGAAATAGACCGTGTTGTCGACTACCTGCTCTCACTCTAATTTTGAAAAAAATTACCGGAGTTTCCGATGAAACCAATTTGTACACGGCGCAAAATACTCCAGGGTTTACTGGCGCTGGCTGGTATGGCCTTAATGCCGCTGCAATTGTTTGCCCGCAATGGGGCCGCGTTTAATGCTACAGGGGCCGACGAGGCCATGCGGGCGCTGTTCGGGGATAAATCTGTAACGGCCTCGGAGAAGGTAAGATTGAAAGCGCCAGATATTGCCGAAAACGGCGCGGTGGTTCCCGTTACGGTGACTGCAGATATAGAAGGCGTTCAAAGTATTTCCCTGGTCGTTGTTGAAAACCCCAACCCGCTGTCTGCGAGATTTAATTTGGCGCCCGGTGGTGTGCCCGATATATCTACCCGGATAAAAATGGGTAAGAGCTCTGAAGTAATAGCAGCGGTTGAAACACAAAGTGGTGTCTATACGGCTAGTACTGACATAAAAGTTACGATCGGTGGTTGTGGCGGCTAATTGAGTTTTTGAAGGAGAGCAGTAATGGCAAAACCAGTAAAAATACGAGCCAAGTTAAAAAATGGCATCGCGTCGGTAAAGGCCCTTATGCCACATCCCATGGAGACGGGTTCGCGTAAAAATGCAGAGGGCGTTGTTATTGCGGCACATTACATCGAAACCGTCACCTGTGAACTTGGTGGGAAAGTCGTTCTCACAGCTCAGTGGGGGCCATCTGTATCAAAGAACCCGTATTTTGCCTTTAAGGTTCCCGGGGCTGAAAGTGGAGACACGGTTAAAATAAGCTGGGTTGATAATCTCGGTGAGTCGTCCAGTGGTGAAACTACATTGAAATAGAGCTGCTTTGGGGGCTTCTATGAAACATTTTATTTCCCTTTGTGCATCGTTTTTGATTGCTGTGCCCGCACTGGCGGGTCCCGATGAGGACCTCGCGGCTTTTCGGGATTTTTATATCAAGAGCTTTCCCCTGGTTGAATTGGCGGATCACAAAGACGGTGCCTACGCACTGGATGAAGCAAAGCGCGAGCAGTGGTTGGAAATGGAGGACTTTCCACCTTATGAAATTGCCGTAGACGATGGTGCCGAGTTATACAGTGAGGCATTCCCTAATGGCAAGTCCTATGCAGATTGCCTGGGGGAGCAGGCGCCGGCCGTTAAGCATCTATACCCGCGTTTCAATGACAACGAAGGCCGGGTTGAAACACTGGAGTGGGTGCTCAATACATGCCGCCTTGCCAATGGCCTGCCGGCCCTCGATTATCTGGGGGAACAAATGGCGGCCCTCACAGCGTACATTGCCATGGCGTCGCGGGGGAAAAAAGTGAATGTTGTAGTGCCAGATGATGAGCGCGCTTTGGCCGCCTACAATGCGGGCAAGCAGTTTTATTACTCGCGCCGGGGGCAACTGAACTTTGCCTGTAGCTCCTGCCATATGCAGATCACCGGCAGGATGTTGCGGGCTGAACGTCTTAGTGCAGCAATTGGCCACACCACGCACTGGCCCGTATACCGTGGTAAATGGGAGCGCGTAGGAGCTTTGCACGAGCGTTTTCGGGAGTGCAACGAGCAGGTCAGGGCGGTGCCGTTCGAGCCCCAGGGCGAGGAGTATCGCAATCTTGAGTATTTTCTTACGTATATGAATAACGGTATGGAACTTAATGGACCCGCGACGCGGAAGTAGTCTGGGAGGCGAGCGTATGTTGTTTACCAAATCGGTGTGTGGCGTGTTCGGCAAAGGCTTGCTGGC
>JABHWT010000218.1 GCA_018657645.1 Halieaceae bacterium
GCACATAGCCGGGGGGTGAGGAGTCCCGCTCACCTCGTTTTCAGATCAGTCGGGTTCAACTGCCGCGGTTGAGGGCGCAGGCTTGGCCCCCAATCGGGTGGTTAGCTGATCACCTCTCTGTCGGTACTTGTACTCCATTTCCTGCAACTTCCAGGCGCGGTGCTCGGCCGGCAGAAACATAAAGATACCGAAGGTGAAAGAGAACAGCATTAATCCTGTCAGCAACCATGCGACGCGCCGGGTTTGCTTTTCCGGGTTAGTCACCTCAGCTCTTCTCACTGGAGTCGTCGGTGTACCGATAGGGAGTCCAGTCATCTGCAACCTCGACCGGGAAACTCAGGAAGTTATGCGGTGGAGGTGGAGAGGTGGTAGTCCATTCCAGAGAAGGGGAGCCCCATGGATCAGACCCTGCCTCTGGACCCTTCAAGCCCCTAATCCAGGCAATGAATGAGACCAGAACACCCGCCGCCAGAATGAAGGCGCCAATGGTAGACAGTTCATTCAGCGAAGCCCAATTGGCGATATCGGGGTAGTCAACATAGCGCCGCGGCAGACCTTCGATACCCGCCATCATCATCGTAAAATAAAGCAGGTTAGCGCCAATCATCATTAGCCAGAAGCTGGTCTTGCCAAGCCCCTCCGGGAACATCCGGCCGGTGATTTTGGGGTACCAGAAATAAACCCCACTGAAAGCTCCCAGAGTCATAGCCATTCCGAGAACATAATGGAAGTGGCCTACTACAAACGCAGAATCGTGCACGTTAATATCAAATGCGGGCAGTGCCAACGGTATGCCAGTGAGGCCACCGATCAGGAACATAAAAATCCCGCCCAGCGTAAAGAGCATGGCCGTATTCAGGCGGATTGCCCCCTTATGCAGGGTCGCCACCCAATTAAACAATTTTATGCCGGTGGGTACCGCAATTAGAACAGTGGTAAAAGACATAAACATGCGCAGCCAATGCGGCATGCCAACGGTAAACATATGGTGAGCCCATACCAGAAAGCCCAATGCCGCTATTGCCCAGATCGCCCAGATCATGGATTTCTGGCCATAAACCGGTTTCTGGGACATGGTAGAGAGCACTTCGGAGAATACGCCGAAGGCTGGCAGTATCATTACGTACACCGCCGGATGCGAGTAAAACCAGAAAAGATGCTGATATAAAACCGGATCACCACCGGTTTCGGGACTGAAAAATCCAGTACCTAGATGCTT
This sequence comes from Halieaceae bacterium, assembly GCA_018657645.1. Classification (GTDB taxonomy): domain Bacteria; phylum Pseudomonadota; class Gammaproteobacteria; order Pseudomonadales; family Halieaceae; genus JBALVT01. The sequence goes on from JABHWT010000218.1 coordinate 1,220, forward strand.
GTCCAGGAACAGCATAATAACAGCGCCGACAAAAGCCGGAACACCTACCAACTGGACCACGATGGACGACATCAAACCGTGGACCATGAGGTTGCTGTTGCCCAATGTTACGCCCTTGGCTCGCATTCTAAGCAGCGTGGTAATAAAGTTGACGCCGGTACCCAGTGTCGACCCTGCAATCAGTATTATGATGAGCACATAAATTCCGGTGGGACCCGCATTATTATGCAGCACAAAGGGCGGGTAACCCGTCCACATCATCTTGATCTGTTGACTGGGGATGAGCGTAATCAGCACCAGCACACTGGCCGAGAAAAAGAACCAGTATGACAATTGATTCAAACGTGGGAACGCCACATCCTTGGCACCTATCATGATCGGAATCAGAAAATTTGAAAATGCCCCCCAAAATGCGATTGCCCACCACAGCAGCATGACTGCTCCATGCCCGGTAAGCAGGTAGTTGTATAAATCCGGATTAACGTACTGCACTCCCGGTGCGGTAAGTTCCAGCCGAATAACTAACCCCATCAATCCTGCTACCGCAAAAAATAGCAGCGAAGTCAGCCCGTAGAGGATACCGATTTTCTTGTGATCGGTGGTCAATATCCATTCGCGAAAAGTAGCGCGAAAGTAGGGGGTGGCGACGGTATCTTGCATCAGATGTTCTCCTGAATCCTGTTACGCTGTTATTCTCAGCTGGGATTGACCCACTGGTCGAATTCTGCCTGCGTGACCACTTTTATGGTCGAGCGCATGTAGGCGTGTGCTGTACCGCAGTACTCCCGGCAGAACGATGGATATTCACCAGTCTCATTGAACTGGAACCACATTTGATTCACCCGCCCCGGCACTGCATCTTCCATGGTCTTGGCCGCAGGAATATGGAACGCGTGAATTACATCTTTGGACATGAGTTCAAGCTTGATCGGTTTGCCTACGGGCACCCACAGCTCATTGATTGATTTCTTGCCGTTGGAATACTCAAACTCCCAAGCCCACATCATACCCGAGGTCTTTACCACCATTGAGTCCGGCGGTGGCGTTCGCTGCTGGGTGTAAAAGGCTGCGCTCTGTATAGCCAGATAGAGTACGACGATCAGGGGTACAACGGTCCACAGCACCTCCAATCCAATATTGCCATGCTCATCGGTGGCTCCCTTTTCGTTCTCGCCTTTCTTGTAACGGTAGCGAAACAGGAAATAGACCATGGGAACAGCAACAATCAGATATATGACAACTGCCAGCGTTATCCAGATGTCAAACATCTGGTCCCATAAATGTCCCGGGTAAGCTAGTGGTACAACCTTGGCTGCCGTTTCGGCCCCCATAGCGGCTAGCGTTAGCATCATTGCCCTCCTTTAGAATCTTTTCTGGATACGAGTGTAACGAGCCCTACGAGGCCGAGAACGCCGAATCCGGCACCGCCGAGTACTATTGTCGGGTGAATCCGGTAGCGGCTTTTGGACGCGTCAAATTGAAAACAGGTCAGCTTGATCATCTCAACTATCTCATTCAGGTGTGGTGCACGATTTCTGCTTTCGACCAGCGCGAGTTCAACATCCTGTGCACGAGGCTCATTCCCGTAGAGATAGCGCATAACCTTGCCCTCAGGGGAAAGAAACACAAGCACTGCAGGATGGACGAAAGTCTGTTCTTGTTCGGAGTAGAAGAATTTGTAACCCAGGGAATCTGTTAACCGGGTGCTCTGTTCCTGGGCTAACAGCCCGAATGTCCAATTGTCCGGTACCTGGCCAATAGTGGACATCGCATTTTGCATATTCGCGATGGTGTCATTGGCATCAAATGACAGCACAATTACCTGGTAATCTGAATCCTGTGCGTCAATTTTCATCTGCGACAGGTTATGGATGGTAGCCGGGCAACTATGCCCACAGCTGTAATAGGCCATCAGCAAAATTGTTGGCTTTCCCGCAATCAGCTCAGACAGTGCTTTAGTTCCACTTTCGGTCACCACCGAGACGTCCGGAACTTGTTGTCCCAGAAAACGCCCCTCCTCTACCTGCAGCAGGTTCGCATCGAACCGGCCATCGGTATCCGATGTGCGATTAGCCCACACCGCGTTGGCACAAACCAGCGCCACCAGCATCAACCAGCACGCGGGTAAGGCAAATTTTGAATCCCGGGGTTTCAGGAGGATCCTCCGATCAGGTACACATTCGCCGCAACCAGCAGCCACATGATATCGACGAAATGCCAATACAGGCTCGCTCCCCGAAACAGCGTAATCCGCTCCGTAGTCATCAGACCGGTGGCGACAACACCAAACACTATCATGTGGAGAAACAGGCCGACAATCACGTGAGACGTGTGAACGCCGGTCAAACCGTAAAAAGTCGAGGCGTATATATTGGTGCCTACGGTGAATCCCTCTCCCGCGAGATGGGCCCATTCGTTCATATGCATGACCACGAACAGGGTTCCAAGGGCCATAGTGGAGCCAAGCCAGATTAACGACTTACTGCGATTACCCTGCTCGAAAGCTCGCTCTGCAAATAGTACGGTGATGCTCGATGCCCATAGGATCAGGGTAAGCCACACCGCAAATCCTGCATCTAGGCCCTCTGGAATGTAGCTGGCCCACTCGCTGGCGTTCTCGATACGTCCCAACCAGAATGCCACGAACATTGTCCCGAAGATCATAACCTCCGACAGGATGAACGCCGAAACAGCTACCGGACCGACGCCCTCTTCGACCCCGTGCACGTAGAACTCTCTGGCCCAGCCCGACAAGCCAATGGCCAACACAGCCAGCATGGTACCGCCCAGCACCATGCCCAGAACCGGCATCTCCCAGGTGAAATAACTCAGCAGAGCCATTGCTGCAAGCAGGACACTTGCTCCAACCACCATGGGCCATGGACTTGTTTCGTGTTCGGAATGAACAGTTGCCTCTTCCATATCAGCAGATACTCCCCTGATTCTTGTAACTTATGTCGACAGTATGTTCCGCCATGCACGCTACTGAGCAACGGCTCTGACTACTCGCAATACTACTCGAGTCCACATCCAGTGTCATGAATAACACGCTCTCCCCGGTTACTGTGGGCCGGGTAGCCGTTATCACGATTGTTAAAATTTTGAGCGCTCGATATCTCGAACAGCTTCACCAACACTACAGATTATTGTTAGATCATTGACGATCTGATAACAACCTAGAATGACAAATTTCGGTCTGCCACTACGTCGGTTGAAACTTCAAACACCGGACCTCCGGCGATGAGAGTACGCCTCAAAGGGCGCCGCCCAATAATTAATAAGCGGGAAGATAACACACAGCGAGAGATACGAAAGCGTTGCGGCTCATATTAGAACAAAAAGATCATATATGAGATTATTTTAGCCAAAATATCTAATATTTCGTCATTCCCTAAGAGTCTGTTGGGCCGGTGTGCCAGCCACAGCCCGGGTGTTTGAATCGGTGAACTGGAGCAGGATTTGTAGGATGTAGGCGCGATCGTAACCGGTTGCCATATTAATACTATCGGAAACTGAGGATAATGCGGGTTAGACCCACCAGAGAGAAACCCATTATGTACAGTCCGCGCCTGGCACTGATTGGCTTGATTTTGCTGTGTTGTTCAAGCCTGCAAACACACGCCCAGTCTCGCGAAAGGATCGGCCTTGTGCTGGCCGGCGGTGGTGCACGAGGCATTGCCCACGCCGGCGTTATTCGGGCTCTGGAGGAAATGCATGTCCCGGTCGATGTCATTGCGGGCACCAGTATGGGGGCTCTGGTGGGGGGGCTCTATGCCACCGGAATGAATGCGAGTGACCTCGAGGAAATTATCTTCCAGATGGATTGGGAGAAAGCGTTTGAGGACAAAGTGGTCCGAGGGGAATTGCCGCTTCGTCGCAAGGCGGACGACTACGATTACCCTACTGCGGTAAATCTGTCCTTCACCGAAGGCCGACTGTCCATCCCCCTGGGTTTGGTTCAGGGGCAGCAGGTGCGCCATATGATCAAGGAACTGATGCAGGATGCTATTGAGGTTCAGGACTTTAATAATCTTCCGACCCCCTACCGGGCTGTTGCAACGGATATAGAGACCGGCGACGCCTATGTTTTTGCCGGAGGCAGTATAGTCACCGCCATGCGTGCCAGTATGTCCCTACCGGGCCTTCTGGAACCTGTCGAACACGATGGCAAATTACTGGTGGATGGGGGGCTGGCAAACAATATTCCAGTCGATGTGGCGCGGAGCATGGGTGTCGATCGTCTCATTGTAATTGATATCGGAACGCCCCTTAAAAGGCGCGACGAAATTTCCTCCCTGATTTCAGTAGCAGACCAGGTGCTGGGTTTCCTGACTCGAAAGAATTCTCTGGCACAACTGGATACCCTGGCGGAGACGGACGTGCTTATTCGGCCCGACCTGGAGTCCATGGGGATGCTGGATTTTGACCGCCAAGAGGCAATCTATGAGCGCGGCTATGTCGCAGCGCTATCTCACCGGGAGGAATTACAGGCCCTGCGGATCGATGATCAAGCCTGGTCGCAACATCTGAATACAAGGAAAATTCCAGACTCTGCTGATCCAATCATAGATTATATCGCAGTACAGAATAACAGCCGCGTGTCTGATGAGCTGATCCGTGTTCGCGTTAGCCAGTCCGAAGGAGAGGTACTGGACCGGCCGCGCCTGTTGCAGGATATCGCCACAATCTACGCGTTGGATTACTGGGAAATAATCGACTACGAACTACAACGGGACGCCAATGGTGTCGGTTTGTTGATCAAGGCCGATGCCCGCAACTATGGTGAGGACCGCCTGAAGCTGGGTATCAGTCTGGTCACCGATCTCGATGGAGCCAGTGAGTTCGGCGTGGGGGCAAGCTACCTTCTCAAAGGGCTGAACGCGCGTGGAGGTGAATTTTATTCGAGGGCCCAGTTAGGGCATACAGTATTAGTCAGTGCCGAGTTTTACCAACCACTTGATTTACAGTCGCGCTTTTTCCTGGCGCCGCATTTTCGCTATGAAGATCGCGAGGCCTACAGCTTTGGCCCGGAATACGACATCGAGGAGATCATCGGCAAGTGGCGAGTGCGGGAGAGTCGGGCAGAAGTGGCCGGTGGTGTAAACCTGTTTAATAACGCCCAGGTCCGAGCGGGTTTGTTTCGCAGCTATGGCAGCTACCGCGATGGCGTTTCCAATAATGAGGGCTTGATAGAGGACAAGTTTCACAAGGGGGGCACTTTTTTCAATTTTCGTTACGACACGCTGGACCAGGCCTATTTCCCCACCCGAGGCAGTCTTCTGTATGCCGACTATGAGCTTCATCGCCAGGGAATGGGGTCTGATAGTGACTTTGAACGCTGGCAAGCTCTGGGTCAGACAGCGTTTACATTTGGTAAGGACGCGCGCAACACACTACTTTTCACCGCCCGTACCGGTCAGTCGATCGGTGCCCCCAATGAACCACAAAACTACTACCAACTTGGCGGGCTGTTCAGCCTGTCCGGTCTGCACCAGGACATCTACTCGGGCAGGCAAATGGCTTTTGGTATGCTGCAGTACCAACGAAGATTGTCGAAAAACAGTGTTATCCCGTTGGATATGCCAATTCATGTCGGAGTTTCCATAGAGGGCGGGCAAGTCTGGAGCAAGCGTTCAGAGATCGACGTGGGTGATTTTATTTCAGCAGGAAGCATTTACCTGGCAATAGACTCCCCGGTCGGGCCGCTCTATTTTGCCTATGGTCGCTCTGAACACTCTACCGACGCTCTATACCTGTCCCTGGGATGGCCCTTCCTGACCAATAATTCCAGCCTGGGGCGCTAACCCGAACATTTCACCAGAGCAGACCCTATCCCTGATGAAATGTTCGGGCCAGGGGCACCCTCTCTGCCAGCTAAAAATTCCAGCTTATGTCTACACCGTAGCGACGGGGGGTGGTCCAGGCGGCGGTGCGAATCCAGTTCCCACCCTCGCCGGCAGAACTGATGACGATCGCATCTATTTCATCAAATACATTATTGACAAATAAGCGTACATACCAGGCGCCATCACTACTGGTCCAATTGAGGCTGGTATCCAGCCGTGTGCGAGATGGCACTTCGTCGAGTTTGCGATCAATACTGCCGGAGGCGTACTCCCCCAGATAGGAGGCAACCCCTGTCAACCAGATTTGTCCCATTTCAGTTTGCCAGGCATAGGAGCCCCAAAGGGCGGCTTTGTGTGTCGGAATGCCCTTAAGCTGATCTCCTTTGACATTACGTACATACAGAGAGCGATTTTCCTCTTGTGCCAGGCTGCCAAAAATAGACGGTGGTATTGCGGGATCATCAAACTCCACCACAAAATAATCTTCGTCGTATTCACTTTCGGTATAGCTGTAACTGCCACCAATGGACACTCTGCTGCCGAGCAACCAGGTAAACTCTATTTCAACACCCCTATTTCTGGCGGACGGCGCATTCTCCACCACCTTAACCCCGGCCTGTCTCACCGAATCATAGACGAATACGACATCCTGATAGTTCTCGTAATCGTACCAATAAAGCGAGCTGAAAATTTGCAGTGAACGATTCATAAATGCAGCTTTATAGCCGAGTTCGTAGGCGATGACTGTTTCTTCATCGTAAGAGAAGGGCTCTCCAATTACGCTAAAACCATCGATTGGAACGCCGTTTTCGTCTCGGACAAAATCCCTTGCTCCGTCAACTCCCATTGAATACCCGCCGGCGCGATATCCCGTCGTTGCCGACAGGTAAACCAAAGTATTCTCATTGGGCGTCCAATCCATGTTCGCTCGCCATGTTACTTTTGACCATTCGTCGTCTCCTTTGGTTTTTGTCGCATTGGAAATCGGCACACCGCCCAGGCGCAGCGGCTTGAGGCATTGCGGGTCATCCAGGTGACAGACCGGGTTGAGCAACCCGCTACCCTGGTCATAATCAGCGTTACCCATCATCACGTTGAGAGCACCCAAAGGGGTGAAACCCGATTGGTCATAAAAGTCGTAGCCCATAAAAGGAAGCATGTAATCCAGTGGGCCACCCTCACCCAGCGCTATTTCCGTATAACTGTCTCGCAGTTCAAGCGCGTCCTTTTCATCGCGCGCCCAGCGCGCACCCAGAGTCAGCGCCCATTCCTCGTCCAATTGATAGACAGCTTGCGTGTAAGCAGCTACCTGAGTCGTGTCTACCCGACTCTTCTGTTGATAAACATTCCCTCCTGGCTTGCCCTCCCAACGCCCAATTACAAAAGAATACATATCGATTTCATCACTATTGCTGTGCCCGCCAAGCCAGGTGATAAACGGTTCCACATTGCCATAGTCCACAGCCCGAGTGTAGCGCCCCTGAGCTAGATCATTGGCCAGGCCACCTTCAAAATCGTGCTGCGAGTTGAAGTAATAGAGCCCCGAAGTAACCGCCAGTACATCGTGGTAGCCCCAAAAGAGTTGCAGTTCATGGGAAAGGGTATCGTGTCGGGCGTTGCCTAAAGAACGAATATTGGATAGCTTGCCATTGGACAAATCGGCGTCGTAGTCCCTTTGTAGTTTAAACTCGGAGTAGCCGCCAATATACTTTAGCTGCGTGGTTTCATTGATCCTCCAGCTGAGATCAAAGGTCAGTGCCTGATGCTCTGCGCGCGAGAAATTTCTATTGTTGCTGTTGCCCTGTGCCGCGTAATTGCTGTTGACCCGCGAGTACGAGTCACCATAGGTCGGATTTGGATGATTGGGCCAGAGGTTGCTGTCCAACCCGGGCCGCACCACCGCCCCATAAAGGACGGCCCCGTCCCGTGGGTCAATAAACGCCAGCGCTCCGGGGGTATGCTCGGTGATCGGATTATCAAAGCCATAATCAGGGGTAAGTCCAAGGGAATATATGGCGGCGTAACTCTGGTCTCGCTGTGCCGAACTGCCTTGGTTCAGCAATAAGTCCTGCAGTAAAACGGCTTCGCGTTCACGATCATTGATCCGCAGGTTCGCCTGTAGGTTATTCCTGATGTTAAATAAAAATGACAGGGCAATATTGTCATCATCATACTCACCTAAATCCTCAGTGCCACCAAGGCCCTCTTGATAGCTGCCCTGGGCAAGCTCGGTCAGCACCAGTCGCGCCGCCAGCTTATCCTTGATCAATGGGCCGGAAACCGCGCCAAAATACTGCCTACCCTCATAATTGCTAAGCTGTGTGCGCAGTGTCACCTCCCAATCCATGGTCGGTTTGTTGCTGATGAAATTTACTGCTCCGCCAATAGCGTTACGGCCGTACAGTGTTCCCTGCGGCCCACGCAGGACCTCAACTCGCTCCAGATCAAACCAGGCGTTCTCGCTAAATGCAATAAAGAAATCCTCGGAATAAACGCCGTTATAGTACGTTGCTACACCCGGGTCGCCACCGTCCGCGTTAAAATTAAGCCCCATGCCCCGGATGCGAATGCCGTATTGATCCATTGTCGTTGCAGGCACCAGATTGATGAGGTCTTCTGCACTTTGCATGCCCAACCTGGAAATCATCGAGGCATTAAATGCTGAGATTGAAATGGAGGTCTCTGCCACCGTTGACTCACGTCGCTCTGCAGTAATCACTATTTCGTCTATCTGCCGTTTTTGCTGCTGTGCGAATGTGATATCTGACGCCAGGAATAGAATGGCGAGGCTCTGTAGGCCAAGACGTCCTTTATGGCATTTCATCTGGCATGCCCTCCTTACCGGTGCCAACACTGCGTGGCAATGTGTACGAACTGATAAAGCAAGTGCAATCGTCTCGTATCCACATACCACCACCGGTACTAGTGTATTTGCTCCTGTGTTCTTCTCCACTCGATTTCACGTTGGCCGCCCTTGCTGATAAGCCCAACGATTTCACCCGCTTCCAGAACAACATGGATTTCGTGCTTGGAAACAAGCATCTCAAAGCGCTTTGGTGCGACTGGAACTATCTCCGCGCCACCGTAAAGAACTAGCTTTCCGCCGATTCGTTCAATGGAGAGCCCGCCGACCTCAGAAATATAGTTGCCCACCAGGGAATCCAGTTCTGCCCCCGATAGCTGGATCGCTCTTGCCAGGAGTTGCTCTTGCTCCCGGGTAGAGCGGGCGGACAGATTCGTTGCAAGGCCCATACGAACCTCTGAGGTTCTGGTCACTTCCTGAATGTGTCGCCAGTTTGCCTCCGGTAGCAAAGGGGGTCTTGGCCCAAATACACTCAGCGCGACAGTAGGATGGCGTTGTTGCAGGGCGATGTCCCAGGCTCTAATCGCCCACTCCGCTTTCTCCCAGGGCCACATAGCCAGCAAACCTACGGCATGGTTTTCGGCCAGGTTCAGCACATGCTCCTGAAGCTTCCAGGCAAGTTCCCGGTCTCCCCGGCTCCACGCGATCCACGATTCCACCATGCGCATACTGGGAAAATCCGCACCAACAATCTGTTGCGCCTTTCTCAAAGAAGCCTCTGCAGCATCGAGTCGACCTAACATATTGTTGTAGATCGCCGAGAAAAAATTTGCGCCGTAGCCGCCGCGATTATTGATCAGCGTCGTTTCCGCAAGGGCTGCCGCGTCCAATTGTCTGCCCTGCTCCGCGAGCGATCTCGCCCGCATTAAAATCACACCCTGGTCCAGCGGATTAAGCCTGTAAGCCCGCTCCAGAAATTCCGGGGCGTTTTCTCTTCGCATATTTTGAAGGAACCCGCCATAAAACGACAATATTACTGCACTATTGGGATTTAGCTCCAGAGACCGCTCCATCATTTGCAGGCCTTCGCGCCACTTGTATTCCTGCAAAATAAGCAGGTGCCCCAACAAACCCATGGCGATCGCGTTGTCGGGTTCCAATTTGAGCGCTGTCCGAAACGCCGCCATCGCAGCGAGCTGCGCTTCAGCCGGGATGCGCAAATCGTTCATTGGCCCAGCTAGGGCGAGTAGCGCATGGCCCTTCGCCACCCAGGCATCCACATAGTCGCCATCCAGATCAATTGCCCGCTCGAAGTAAGCCAGGGACTTTTCCTTCTCAAATGGATTATCTCGGCTCAGTAGCTGCCTGCCGCGGAGCAACTGTTCATAGGCATCCATACGGGTTGTGCCACGGCTTATTTGTTCTGCCACAGCGATTTTGCCGTAGAGAGAACCCTCTTCTGTTGCCTCGAATGCCTGTCCTATCTGAGTTGCAATTTGGTTCGCAATTTCATCCTGCAGCCTAAAGATATCCGCTAGCTCACGATCATAGACTTCCGACCACAAATGCGTACCGGTGGAGGTATCGATTAGCTGTGCTGTCACTCTTACCCGGTTTTCAAATTTACGCACACTGCCCTCCAGCAAATGGGTCACGCCCAGAAGGCGACCAATTTCCCGGGTGTCCTTATTTTGACCCTTGAACTGAAAAGACGAGGTGCGGGCGATGACCGGCATTTGCCTGGTTTTGACCAGCGCATCGAGAATTTCCTCCGAAATGCCATCGCTGAAGTACTCATTCTCGGCATCGCTACTCATATTCTGAAAGGCCAGTACGGCGATGCCGGTTTTCTTTTCCAGGCTGTAGGGGTTTAGAAAGGCGGCTGCCTTGAGAGCAGAAGTGACGCCGCCCTCGATTAGCCATAAACGTGAATTCGCGTTAAGCAGCAGTGCAGTGACAATGACGATTATGGAAGCGAATAGCAGCCCCGCCCGTTTGAGAATTAGCCGCTTGCCCTCGCTGTACTTTTCAGAGTCGGTATCTTCCAGTGGTTCTACCGCAGGGAGCAGCCGAAACCCCACCTTGTGAATGGTCTCAATTACCTGAGACTTTCGGGCGGAATCGCCAAAGGCTTTGCGCAATTCGGCGACACATTGGGTCAAAGTGTCATCCGACACCTCCCCGCCAGGCCAAACCGCATCAAACAAATCCCCTCGCGACACAGGCTCGCCGGCCGCCGCCGCAAGACAATCGAGAACAGCCATAGATTTAGGCGTGACACGCTTGCTGTCACTGCCGTTTTCCACTATGTGTCGCCGAGATCTGACCGTCCACTCACCCAAGCGAAAGTCTCGTTGCACCGGCTAGCACCTTCTTTTGTTGTCTCTCTTATTATTACAGCTTAGCACTACGCGCGCGCAACGTGCTAGATCACCAGGAAATTCCACTATACCCAGCAGTCTATCAAGGTCACTTCTGACATAGGATTGGATCGTAACCAACTGTATTTAAAGAACTAAATGGAAGCGACGAAGCTTTCAACAGATCTCTCAGATTTCTCTTAGATTCCTCTCGTTCATCTCTCAGGCTTTAACAGCGTCACCTCGTAACACTCTCCCCTAACGGCCATCAGCACGGCTAATAAATCGCTTTTCAAGGGGAAAGTACTATGAGTATTCCATCTATCAAGGCTCTCATCGCAGGGTTATTACTGTGGCAAATTGCAGTACCCAACCCACCTGTTTCAGCCCGTCCCCCGGCGTTGAACTTCATGCAGATAACAATGCTCGCAGTGGTGGCGTCAGACAGAAGCGGAGCGCGACAGAAGGCGATCACCGCCGACTTTGCGATTCATCCACAGGGCATGGCTTTGAATACGCCGCGTGAGGCAGTAATGGCTTTTTACGAAACCCACGATGCCGCTTACCTCTCCATGGACCGCAACTCCGAACTGGCGGGCTTCGTACTGCGGTCGGACAAGGGGCAGTTCTTTTATACTAATGCTGTAGAAATGCCTGCTTCGTTTACCTTGCAGGCGCGTGTGCAGGGACCATCGGGTTGGAGTGTTCACGATTTTCTACATACCCACCCCGGAGGCCACAAAGATCAGAACTTCTTTAGCGACCCGGACCGCTTGGCTGTGTTAAACGGGACAAAGCCATACTACCTGCGCACTCCCAGCGGCGATGTGCGTTTCATGGACATCCCCTTGGCAAAGTCAACTCACATACTATCCGGTGCGCGGGGCAAGTCCATATGCCCGGAGCAAAAACCCTGTATGACGGAGCATCCCTGGCACGACAGACGCTTGAAAGGTGACTGGGCGTCCGCGATACGGCGCCCGACCTAGAGTTCAGGACTCAACCTGCGAGAACAAGGGAGTTTCGCTCTAGCGACGACGCCTGCCGCCCTGGCGCTGAAAGTTCTGTGTACGCTGCACACCTTGCTGTCGCGCGCTGTAATCCCGCTCCAGCTGAGGTCGCGTAGCCCCGCCATAACTGCCACCTGATGAACTCGGCCATTGCTGTGGCCGACTATTAAAGCCTCCCGAATTAGAGGGCTGCGATAGCCGCGGCACCTCCCTGCTTCCCGAGGCCCGATCCAGATTAGAGGGCTGCTTCCACTGACCGTTATCCCGCCGATTCCAGCTACCATCCTGGCCTCGCTGGTAGATGTTGCCGGACCGATCAGTCAGTACATTGTTCTTCGCCCCGGTCGCCGGTCTGGCCAGACGATTATCGGAAACCGCCGGTCGCTGCGCATTTCTTGCCCGGTTCTGGGGTCGATCATAGAGGTTGGGGCGCGTTTCAGGCCTGTTGCGCCCACCGCCAATGTTAATCGTGTTGTTGATATTGATGTTGGTTTTGCGGTAACCGGCATGTACGTACGGCCGCGGGTAGGGCCGATATCCACCGACCCCCCACCAGCCGCCGTGTCGGGTAAACGTGAAGCGGAATGGCCCGTTAGTCCACGAGACGCCGAAGCCCCATCCAGTCCATGGGTTGTAGGCGACGTGGAAACCCCAGGTCGGATACCGGCGGTAATAATGTGGTCCGTACCACGGATTGTAGTACCAGCCGGTGCCGTACACGATTGCACCGCTGTAATAATAGCTCCCGTAATAGGCCGGCGTATAGCCTACGTACACGACCTTCGGCGTAACATCGTAAACCTTCACATAGGTGACATTATGGTGCGGGTTTGAAGCCGGAATCTGGTAGATGGCATCTGGCACCTCAGCGGCAACACGCCAAGGTCCGGTCGCACTATTTCCCATGTACCAAACACCGTCATCACAGGCGTAGTAGATATTGCCGTACCTGAATACCGAAGCAGTAGTGTTCTTCGCATACTGAACCTTAATATCTTCGATCGGTGCGAAGTCCGGTTCACCGTCGTACTCAACACTGAAGGATGTATCGCTGCGATCAATGGCGGCAGTCTGGGGAATCGTATTATCCAGAACGGCCTCCCGCGCCTGACGGGTTCCGGCAACCTGACTGAGTACGGCCGCGTTAACCGAGTCGGCGGGAATATCGGAAAAAGGTTCTGGTAATTCATCGTTCGGCACATGCACCCACTCGAGCTCGCCGCTTATTCCTTCACCACGGAACCAACGCCCCGAAAGCAGCAGGTAGTACTTCTGTGTCGATAACTCAAGAAACGCGTTGCTGTCGGTGTTCTCCATGTAAAGAAGGTCCATGCCTTCGACTGGCGCCCACCTGGGTGGGCCATCGGACACAACCAGTTCCGAGGGTTGGGTTGCAACAACGATGCGGAGGTTGTCTACGCCCTGCTCAGAATCTTCGGTCGGTTCAACCAGACTTTGAATATCAGCCGGCACGCTCTTCGAGTAGGACCATGGCCCTGTTATCTCACCCGCCTGATACCAGGCATTGCTGCCGATATACAGGTAGAGCCGGCTGCCGTTATTGACTATCAGGAAGGGAGAGTTCACCACGCGCTGATAATTGCTTCCGTCGATATCCTGAAAAACCGGACTTCCATCGACAGAGATCAGCATAGCCGGTTGTCTCGATAGTATAATTTCCGGTGCCTCATGCTTAAGGGCCACTTCCTCGAATTCGCCGCTTTGGGCATCGAGGTCTGCCAGTAGCTGGTCCACGGAAATGCGCATCTGTGTGCCGCCAACATTTGACTCAATTAAGGCTGCCAGCGCCGCTCGCTCATCGTCGCTGGCATCGCTGAATCGTACGTCCGTGACCTCGACATCCCGAATAATGGCAGTCCGTGTGTCGCGGTCGATATCCAGTTCTGCCACAATCCAGATCGCGCCAAATACAGGTGCGTTGCCGGTAGCCGCCGATTTCACCGAAACCGCTGCACGGCCCTCGAGGTTGTTTCCCGAGAAGGTCTCAATCTGTGGTTGATAAATGAGAACCACTGAGCCGTCACTGGCGCTTAGTTCCTGTGGCCACTCGGTGGCTTCGACCCAGGCCGCGAAAAAAAGTACCAGCGGTCCGAGAAGGGACAAAGTGAATTTTCTCATTACTTCTCCATATAGCTGATGACGAGTTCAAAAGATACAGGCGCCCACTTAATCTGGGGTCTGGAGCATCTCTGAATAATACCATAGTACTCCAGTACGCCTTTGAAACACCGCCTTGATGCTGAATTCGCCTGTAAGCCTGAGGTACCGTGGTATCACTCAGAGGTGCCCTGGTCTCTCTGGTGGAACCCTCAAGGAGGTGCGCCAAACCACCCCGATTTATCAAGGCGGAGGGATCGACGACCAAGCATTTGATCTATATCTTCCCGGACGCCGATGATACGCTGCACTATTGTGCAAACTGGCTATTATGCTGCTGTAACCTCGACAGGTAGGTTTTTGTCGACAGCCCAGCTCTCGATTGACCGGCCAGCCACGCGACTCTTCGAGGACATTAAATATGGGCTGGTACAAAACTATGTTGACGGGATTCCTGACGCTTTGTTTGGCATTTTTATCAACCTTTAGTGCGGCGGCCAGCCCACCACCCAAGTTAGTGCTGCAAATAACGGTGGACCAACTCAGGGGTGACCTACCCACACGCTACTACTCTCGGCTGGGTAAAGGCGGATTCAGGTATTTGTGGGAAAAAGGGGTGGTGTACAGCAATGCGCACCATGCCCACGCCAATACAGAAACTATCGTAGGTCATGCAACATTAGCCACCGGTGCCCATCCCTCAGCTCACGGCATGGTGGGAAACTTGTGGTTGAATCGCGAGACCGGGCATAGCACCTATAATATCGAAGACCCTGCCTACCGATTATTAAGCGTTGGTGCAGATGTTGACGACAGCACCGAAATAGACCCAACCCAGCGCGCAGCTAGAAGTGAGGGGCGCTCTCCAAACGCCATACTAGTGTCTACCTTTGCAGACGAGCTGCGCGCCAGTAACGGCGGAAAGTCAAAAGTGTTTGCAGTATCGGTAAAGGATCGCGGCGCGGTATCCATGGCGGGCCACAGTGGTAAAGCCTTCTGGTTTTCCAAGGCCAATGGTGAATTCGTTAGCAGTAGTTATTATTACTCGCGTTATCCAAATTGGGTTGCCGACTGGAACAAGAAAAAAATGGCACAAGGGTATGCCAACCAGTCGTGGCAGTTATTGGCTGACCCGGCCTCCTATATGTTTGCGGATTCCGATGACCGCCCATGGGAAACCGATTTAGCCGGATTTGGCCGCGTTTTTCCCCACCCCTATGGTCCGGGGGACGGAAAATACTTCACTACATTATTGACCTTAAGCCCTGCGGGCGATGCATTGACGCTCGATTTCGCAAAGACCCTGTTAATGGAAGAGCAACTGGGGCACGATGAGGTTACCGACTATCTCTCCATCAGCTTTTCATCCACAGATTATGTGGGACATCTGTTTGGTCCATCAAGTCTTGAGGCGGAAGATAATATATTGCAACTGGATCGAAAACTTGCAAACCTGTTTTCCTTTATCGATAACAAGGTCGGACTAGAAAACACGCTGATCGTGTTATCCGCAGACCACGGTGGTCCCGATACGCCGGGATATTTACAATCCCTCAACATTCCTGCCGGTTACGTTGACCCGGATAGTTGGGAGAAAACGGACGCCTTAAAGCGAATTAAGGAACGCTTCGGGATCGAGGGTGAATTACTGGAAGAGTATGAGCATCCCTACCTGTATTTAAGCTCTTCTGTACTGGCGAACAACACAATTGATCAACTGGCCTTGCAAGGTGCTATTGCATCAGAATTAAAGCAGTTCAGCGGTGTATCAATGGCCGTTTCGAGTGAGGCTCTACAACGAGGAAACTTACCTGACACCGACCTCCACAGGGCAGTGGTGAATAATTTTCACCCCAAGCGCTCCGGCGACATTTATATCGTATTTAAACCCAATTGGTTTATCAATGATTTTGACGGACTGGTAGTGGCGGCCACCCACGGCTCGCCCTGGACCTACGACACCTATGTCCCAATTGTTTTTGCCGGCATGGGTCTAAAGGCCGAAAAGGTCACTCGAAAGGTTCACACCGTGGACATCGCCCCAACGCTCTCTGCAATCGTTGACGCCAGGCCTCCATCGGGGTCGGTTGGCAAGGTATTGGAAGAAATCGTCGATTGAGGCGCTCTATAGAGCTGCTCGTCCTTCCTCGTTATACTGCGTTGATTACCACAGAGCCAGGATGGCTGGAATACATGAAACACTGTCTGCGAAGCTTACTATTGAGCTACCTCTGTTGTTCCTCCTTATGGAGCAGGGCCGAAGTGGATGGGCTTGAGGAGGAGGCAGTTGTGCCGGCTTCAGAGCTCTATCCCACGCTTGAGGCGCGCGAGATTGGCGAGCCCAATGTCGATGCTCAGGGAGAAGTGGTCCGCTGGGAACGGGCCCTGCCCTTTTTTGCTCAGAATGTAATAGACCTGGGTTTCGATCTCCCCAACCCTTATGGTATTGCTATTGTTCCCCTGGTCGTGGACCAGGATCTGGAACTGGAGGGCCTGGAAGTGGGCTTCAATGGGCAACCCCGCGAGGTAATTGATTTTGTGCAGTTAGGCATGGCCGACGCAGAAAATGTCTCTCTTCAGCTAAAAGCTGATGTCTGGTTGCTACCGTTTATGAACGTCTTCGCTACAGTGGGTACTATCAACGGTGACACCCGGGTACCCCTGGGTTTTGCTGTCGCTGATCTCGTTGATTTTATTGGTCGCCCCGGTTTGTGCAGTGGGATCGTTCAGGCTCCGGTTTGCTCCGAGTATATCGAGGCCGTGGTCAAGACAGATTACGAGGGCTATAACTTCACCCTGGGAACTAACCTGGCGATGGGCTGGGACCGCTATTTCGTAACTCTGCCGATAAGCTATACCTGGAGCGACATAGACATTACCGACTCGCGCATTGAGGCATTGAATGTCTCTCCTCGCTTTGGCTTTACCAATGGCGTGGGGAAGGCGGGAATGCTGGCAATATTTGTTGGAGCCACCTACCTCGATGCCGATGTGGATGTTACCGGCACGTTGGCTGTAGACACCTCTGGCATCGCCGGCTCATCCGATAGTCTGTTAATCGATTTTAAGATATCCCAGAGGAACAAGGACAAATGGAATTACCTGGCGGGTTTTAACTGGGACCTCGACAAGCACTGGAGTTTACATGCGGAGTTGGGATTTGGTGGCTCGCGAGAGAATATAATTGCCTCGCTTACCCACCGGTTTTGAGGACCTCCTGGCTAAGGTTGCGCTTCCTCCGCCGCGCTAGCAGGGCCCGCCTGGGGCGTCTTTCCACCAAACAGCATTTGATACCAATCGCGAAAAGGCCCCACCAGGTTCTGCCAGGAAGATCGGTACTGCGCCTGTGTTTCCGGGCCAATACCCCAGGGCGTGTATTCGTCTTTGTCCGGTATATATAGCGTATTGAACAGTCTGTCCCAGATGCTGGTGACGGCGGCGAAATTAGTATCCCAGTGTTTGGGAAGGTAACTGTGATGAATATGGTGCATAACAGGACTGTGCAACCACTTCGACAACCACACAGGGTAGTGGAATTGCACGTGGTAATGACGGAACGACCCGTTAAAACCAAATAGTAGTGAGAAGAAACCCACATTAAACAGGGTGGCGGCGGTTATTCCGCCATCGAACAAGTAGGCAAATAGTCCGGCGGCAACGCCAAAGCTAAGCGCCCCGCCCGCAGCCCAAATGGGCCCGGCAAGAACGTGTTCACGCGTTCTGGTCATCGGCGTCAAAACCTCTGCGGTATGATGAACTTTGTGGATGGCCCACAACGCCGGCACCCTGTGCATCGTGTAGTGGATTGAAAAGAAGGCAAAGTCATAGCACAGCAGTGTCACCAGGCTATAAAGCAACATCCAGCCGTAGTTTGGTTGCAGGGCCGGCGTTGCCCCAAAAGCCCACTGTAAAAACCCTATCACCGACTGCTCGGTCGTCGGCCCCACTGTTGCCAGAAGAGCGACGGCCCAAAATGGCCGTAACACTCGCTCTATTACCCACAGCCATATATCCACTCGGGCAGACATGTGGGTGTATATGTCTCTGGGTAGCAGGAACTGCACCAGGCCCGTCCGTCTTTCTCGACCATCGGCCCCTTTGGATCCGTGGCCGCTCCGAACCATCCAGATCAATGCAGCAATGGTCGCAGTGAGCAGAACCGTCTGCCAGTGCAGGTCTCTGGGTATGTTGGCGGCAGCGATATCCCACGCGTCACCGCCAAGGCGCTGAATCAGGTCGGCAAAGGGGCCCACAATTTCTTCTGTACCTGTTGGATCCTTAGTCGTGGCTTCTGCTGGCATGGGCATTTTAGTTAGGCCAGCCCCCTTTCCCGTGTCTCGCTAGCGGCTAACACTTTCGACAAGACGGCTAAGCGACAACAGCCTGGCGCAAAACCGCTGCATAACCTATGCATTCGGGCGTATCGGCCAGTACCTGCTTGTCCAGTAGATGTTGGTGCATCTCTTTGAGCTTATAACAGGGAACACTCGCCATAAAATGATGTTCCATATGGTAGTTCACACCATTGGGTGCCAGTATTAGTCGCTCCCACCAGCGGGCAATAGTGGTGCGGGTATTTTTGCGCGGATCGAGATCGTATAAATCCGGCACTGCTGCGTGTTCGGCCACCTGGCGGAGACGTATAATCAACATAAACGTGGTGAGATAGGCGCCGATCCATACCAGATACAGCCAGGCATAGCCCATTGCAGCCAGTACCAGTGCCATTATCGCCTGCACGGCCAGCGCTTGTAAGAAGGGTTTGGCACTTTTTCTTTTTTCCCGCGACATTGCGTTTCCCGCTCCCCGGGCAATGCGGGCCAGCATTTTAATTCCGGTTTGGCCGGTCAGGTCGCGAATTACCTTGCGTTTGAAGCTGGCTCTGGATATTGGGTAGGCCTGATAGTTACCCAGGTCCGGATCCTCCCGGGTACCCGCATGTCGATGATGACCCAGATGACCGCGCGCATAGGAAGGCAGATCGTTCATGACGGGCAGCGCACAAAACCACTGCCCCATAAAATCGTTGAGCCTTGACGTTTTGAACAAACAGCGGTGGCCACACTCGTGCATTAACACCGACAAGCCCAGTTGTCGCCCCGCTATTAGCAACAGGGCGATCGCTATTGTCAGTGGGTTGGGATACTGGGCCACCACCACGAATATCGCGATAATGGCCAGCCAGTTAGCCAGTAACAGACGCCAGGCATGGAAATCACTCTTCCTGCTAAAGTAGGCAATTTCTTCTCTGGACAGAAAATCAGATATTTTCATGGGCCCCCTCTATTGAATATGGACTGCTATTCCACGGCCCATATATGCTAAACGGGCATACACTCCGTTAGCGCACTGCAGACAATGGAACCGATCGGTCGACTGGCTAACCTACAACCTGTAGGAACCTTACCACTTTAGTGCGGTCAAGAACTATGGGCTTAATCGAACTAATTTGCAGTCGGGAGACCATCATGTTTGTAAGAATCTATGCACTGGCCGTTTGTTTTGCATCTATATTGTGCATCACAATTTCGTTGGGGATCGGGTTGTTTGACATTGTGCAGCTGATATACCCAACCCTAACCATGAACTCCTACGAGCATCAAAGTCTGCAGTCCAATGAGCATTTTCGCCAGTCCAGGGTTGTACCCCGTGCCATTGGCCCAAACGGAATCGCGCGGCCGCTGCTACTTAACGAAGGCATGAATGCCGCCTTCTCTGGGGACACCAAAGAGGCACAGCTGAGTGAGGCAGAGATCACGCGCTTAAGAGAAGCCCGAATGGAGCTACAAGTCAATAACGTACGTCACGATGCGCGGCGCAGCCTGATTCAGATACTGGTCATGCTGCTGGTTACAATACCGCTCTTCGGGTTGCACTGGCGCCTTGCAAGACGTTTGGACGAGCAGGGCACCTGAATCTCGGGTGCCTTTATTTGTTCGGAAACCCCCGGATCATTTCACATTGCGAGCCCGGATGGCCACTTGCTATTTGGCCATCACACCCAGGCGCTTGCCGATAATGCTTAGCATCACCTCGTCTGCACCGCCTCCTATGGAAGTGAGGCGCATATCGCGCATGGCCCTGCTCACCGGGTTATCCCACATATAGCCCATACCACCCCAGAATTGCAGGCAGTCGCTGGGAACGGTCCGGGTCAACTGCCCACACTTCAACTTGGCGTAGGAGGCCAACAGGGTGGGGTCCTCGCCGTTGACATACATCTCGCAGGCCTTGTAGCACAGGGCACGCAGGGCTTCGATCTCCATCTGCATTTCAGCCAGCCGCATGTGGATAATCTGATTATCAATCAGCGGTTTACCGAAGGCCTGTCGTTGGCTGGTGTAGTCAATGGTGTTGGTTATGCACTGCTCGAGGGCCTTGATGGTCATAACGGCGCCCGCCATCCGCTCTTCCTGGAACTGCATCATCTGGTAGGTGAAGCCCATACCCTCCTCGCCGATCAGGTGAGATTGAGGCACCACCACGTCCTCGAAAAACAGCTGCGCCGTGTCGGAGCTGCGCATGCCCAACTTATTGAGCCGCGGGGAGTGAGAAAACCCGGGCGCGTCCGTGGGCACCAGTATCAAGGATTTGTTTACGTGTTTCTGGTCGTCGGAGGGGTTGGCCAGTAGCACGATGAAATCTGCCTGGGTGGAGTTGGTGATCCACATCTTGGTGCCGTTGATAACGTAGTCATCTCCGCGCTTGCGCGCAGCCGTTTTAATGGCCGCCACGTCGGAGCCTGCATGGGGCTCGCTGACACCGATACTGCACACCATGTCCCCCGCAATAGCCGGTGTCAGAAATTGCTGGCGTAGTTCATCGGAACCAAAGCGTGCCAGGGCGGGGGTGGCCATGTCGGTCTGTACGCCCACCGCCATGGGAATGGAACCGCAATGGGTCTGCCCCCACTCCTCCAGCGCCACCATGTTATAGCTGTAATCCAGCCCCATGCCACCGTACTCTACCGGCTTGCTAATCCCCAGCAGGCCCAGGTCACCTGCCTTTTTGAACACCTCGTGCGCCGGGAATATGCCCTCCTCCTCCCACTGGTCAACGTGGGGATTGATCTCCTTTTCTACAAAATGAGCGACGGTTCTTCGGATTTCGTTGTGTTCTTCGGTAAACAGCATGATAGGACAGCCTCGTTAAACTGGTGTAGTGGAATATCATTAGTGCTGACAATGGGGGGGCAGGATACTGAGTATAACCAAATTATTTCAAAGCGATACCTTGTCATCTCGACGGCCGTTTCTATGCGCCGCGCCAGACAGAAGAGCTCGTATTGAAGCGCTCGATATCTTCTCGTTCAACACCACTCCGACATACGAATTTGAACATCCTCGACTACAAGAACACCCACATCCATGAATTGAACTATATCTACACGCGAATATTCGACAATGTAATCGGCGAAGGCATATAACGCGGGGACCTGGGTTCGCGGTTTGAACTACTTTAGCCAGCGATCAAAGAAATCTCGTATCAGGTCGCGTTGGATTTGGATGGCCCCCGAGTTGCCCTCCAGGATGTACTTTAAATCAGTAAAGCTGTCGTGAGAGAACCCTTTAATGTGGGTTTGATCAGCTTGCGCCTGGGAGCCCGCCAGGAACGTCGTTGCCCGTAAATAGCGATTGCCCTCTTCGTTGCTTGATACAAACAAGAAAGGGACTTTGAGCTTATGGTTTATCAGGTCGCCAAATTGAAAACCATCCAGGTTTATACCCGCCTTGATTGACGGGCTGTCGTATGCCATTTGGCCTGCGGTTGCGCCGCCCAGAGAGTGTCCAAATATACCCATGGATTCGAGATCGAAGGCGCCGCGTAAAAGTGGGTCTGTCTTATTAATATCGGCCAGCTTTTCCACGGCTGCCTCAGTATCGGATTGCCATAACCGGACACTTTCTGTATGCAGCGGGCTTAGCTCAACAAGCTTTTGATAGGCTCTATGGTTCTCCCTCTCATCATCTGAACTGAGTATTATGTCCTGATATTCACCAATTTCTCTATTACTTATCTCGGGTGCTCGCTTTAAATAAAACGCATTGTGTGGATCTGTAGCCAACACCTCCCCGTTTTGCTGGATGAGCAGAGCCGATTCATTTTCATGACCGACACTCACTACCACGTATCCATGACTCGCTAATTCTTCGAAGACGCTCTGATAAACCTGCGTGTACCCACCATAACCATGATTGTAAAGTAGAACTGGATACGACTCATTTGGGACGACCGGGACATCCGAATAAGAGAAACTGGGTATATCTGCAAAGTAGCTCACAGCAAACAGTGGCATTCCTAAAAACCGTGCAGCTGCATCGACCACCTTCCGGCTGCGAAATGGCGCAGGATTACCACTAGCCTGATTTGTGGGGTACCAGATCTGAACGGACAGCATTCTTCCGGTCCCGGATCGCTCTCTGTCGTAAAAGCGGGTGGCCAATCCAATTTCGTTTTTGCCAGTTGGAGGCAACATCTGCGGCAGTTCGCGTTTAATACTGTCCTTGTCTCCAAACGTTACTTCGACTATTTTCCCGTTTTCAAAAACAACCTGAAACTCTTGCCTCAGCGCTTCTTGATCCACCTTTATTGTCGTCAAAAACCCGGCTTCCACCCACTGATTTTGATCCTGAAAGCTTGTATCCACCCGGTAACTCGAGCGTTCTACATCGCCCCTGGCAAAGACGAATTCGTAGACGGCAGAAACGGCAGACCGTCCTCTGACAGGCATTAAGTCGGTGGTGTAGAGAACCGCATCGTTATCGAAAACGGCTCTGATTAGTCCGATATCTTTTGCATTCTCCGCGTCTTCCAATTGGCTGACCCGGTAGGTTCCGGGGCCAGAAACGGTCGCGTTTTCACTCGAGCAACCCATCGGCGCTGCCACTAAAAACATAATTGCTAACAATGTTCTCTTTTCCATCTGTCTCACTTTTTGTATCGCTTATATACAGCGGCACCTTAGAGCACCCCGTTTGTATTAAACGTCGGTGCTTAAAGGGCCGTTTACATCAGGTTTTGATTTTCTGAACAGCGCGACGAGGTCGTTTAGCACCAGGTATGCAGACGGCACCACCAACAGGGTTACCAATGTTGCAAATAAGACACCAAAAGCAAGCGATATCGCCATCGGTACCAGAAACTGCGCCTGAACACTGGTATTCAACATCAGCGGCGTCAAGCCCACAAAAGTGGTCAGTGATGTAAGAATGATGGGCCGACATCGGGAGATGGCGGCATTCAGAACTGCCTCGCCAATCGTGTCGCCCAGGGATCGGCGGAAGTTCACGCTGTGAACCAACACCAGGCTGGAGTTCACAACGACACCGGATGCAGCTGTAATGCCCAGCACCGACATCATGGCCAGACCGGAAACGTAACCGAAGGTTTTCATGATGAGGTGTCCCCAAATAGCGCCCACGAAAGCAAAGGGGATAACGCTCATTATGATGAAGGGCTGCATGTACGATTTCAGAGGTATGGCCAATAAGGCATAAATAACAAAAAGGGCCAGCGCAAACAGCGGTAGCAGACTCGAAACCGATTCACCCTGCTCAGCCTGTTCACCCTCAAGGGAATAGGAGACCCGGGGGTGGGAGGCCATCAGTGCCTGAATCGGTCCCGAGCGAAGATCAGCCAGAACCTCATTGGCGGTAATACGGGTTCTATCCACGTCGGCCACGACATTGACCACACGCTGCCTGTCCGCTCGCCTGATGGTCGAAAAACCCCTTCCGAAATCGGATGTTGCCACTGTAGCGAAGGGTACCTCGCCTCCGGCGGGTGTTCTTATTCTCATAGAATTAAGGGAACTCACGGATTCGCGTTCTCGTTTGGTATAGCGAACCATCACGCGGACGTCGTCGCGTCCCCGCTGAATGCGCTGGGCCTCCTCGCCGTAAAATGCCTGGCGGACCTGCCTGGCCAGGCTGCCCAGAGACAAATCGAGCGATTCACCCGAGGGCAGAATGCTGAGCTTAAGTTCCTGTTTGCCAGACCGGAAGGAATCCGTAATATCCAGAACACCCGTGTATTCCGCTAGTTTGCGACGGAGTTTTTCGGCAATGACTCTAAGCTCCTCGACATCGTTACCCTCCAGCTGGATATCTATGGCATTACCCGCAGTAATCAGGCTGGAATCAAACTTGAGCTCAACAGCATCGGCAATGGGTCCATTAACTTCACGCCAGATGTCAGCGACCTCGCGGCTGCTGAGTTCCCTTGTCAGACTCGGTGTCAACTGCATAATGACCTCGCCCAGGTGGCCGTTGGCTGCGCCGTCCGTCGAACCGTCAGACGGGCGAGGAGGCCCACCACTGACACTGGGTTGATCGCCGATCGCAGCCATGATGTGGGTTACAATTGGCGCCTGGGCATACTGACTATTTAACTTTCCTTTTACTTTCCTCGCCGACGCCTCTAGTTGATCTATGGCCTGCCCGGTTACAGAACCGCCGGTGCCAAGCGGCATGGTCAGTTTGGCCACAACCTGGTCTGAAGCGAGCGGCGGAAAAAATGAAAAGGGTAGACGGCCACTCGCCAGGATCGCAACCGCCGACATCAAGGCGACAAAGGCTATCGATGCGGTGACGTAGCGGGCTTTCAGAGCAGCCAGGGCGGCTGCCCGAAACTGTATGTCGATAAATGACTCTAGACCCAAGGCGGCTTTTTCTTGAACGCCTAGCAGGCGCTTCGCCACCGGATCGAATAACCCGGCACAATGAAGGGCAAACAATACCGATGTGACCGCTATGGCAAGAGCAATATAGGAGCGCGAATCCCATGCCACCCCCAGCAGAATAATCCCCACGATGGGCACCAGTATCATGCCAACCTCGCCTGCTGCTGAATTCACATTGCTGTGGCCCAGATGCGTCGGCAGCACCATTTGCGACTCTATCAATGAGAATGCCAGGCAGCATATCACTGTCGTCGCTATA
>JABHWT010000102.1 GCA_018657645.1 Halieaceae bacterium
AAAGGCATGGACTGGAGCTTTGACCGCGGCTTGTTCCAGGGCGACCTGGAGCGCCTGATGCCGTTCCTGGACCGATGCATGGAGCGCCTGCCCCTGTTTGGGGAGGTCGGCGTAAAGACCGTCATCAATGGACCGATCACCCACACACCCGACGATAACGTACTGGTGGGCCCTCAGGCGGGACTGCGAAATTTCTGGAATTTGTGTGGCTCCAGTATCGGCATTGCCCAGGGCGGCATCGGCAAGTATCTGGCCCAGTGGATGGTCCACGGCCAAACCGAGCTCAATATGGCGGCCCTGGACTGCCGTCGTTATGGCGACTGGGCCGACCGCAACTACTGCATTACCAAGGCGATTGAATCCTATGAGGTGATGTACACCGAGGTCGGCGCCAACGAGAACCGCCACCACGGCCGGGTCATGCGCACCAGCCCGCTGTATGCCATGCTGGCCGCCAAGGGCGCGGTCCACGGTGTGGTCCAGGGCTATGAGAAACCCCTGTGGTTCAAAACCGACGCGGTACAGGACGAGCCCCCTACCTGGGAGCGCAGCGCTGCACACCCCGCCGTGGCACAGGAGTGCCTGGCGGTGCAAGACGCCGCCGGCGTGGTCGACATCTCCGGCTCGGCAAAATTTGAAATCAGCGGCCCGGATGCCGCGGCTTTTCTCGATCACCTGTCCTGCAATAAATTGCCGGGGCGGGACGGTCGCCTGGGGCTGACCCTTTTTCACGGGCCCGGCGGTGGGATCATGACCGAGCAGTCGATCACCCGAATTAACGACAACCTGTACTACCTGGTCGGCCCCCTCGCCTCGGAGTACCGCGACCTGCACTGGATGCAAACCCATTCAGACGGCTTCGAAGTCGAAATCGACAATCGCACGGAGGAGATCGGCGGATTGTTACTCACCGGCCCCAAAGCCCGGGATATTCTGCAACAGCTCACCGCCGAGGACCTGTCCAACGCCGTGTTCCCCTGGTTGAGTTGCAAAACCGTTATGCTCGACAGTGCCCAGGTGCGGGTATTGAGGGTGTCCTACGCCGGCGAGCTGGGCTACGAGTTGCACATGCCCGTCTACCAGCTGCTGTCTATTTACCAGTCTCTGTTCCGGGTGGGCGAGGCGCTGGGCCTTCGGGACTTTGGTGGCTATGCCTTCAACTCAATGCGCATGGAAAAGATGTACCGCGCCTGGGGCAGTGAATTTACCGAGGAAATCAGTGGCGTAGAAGCCGGTATGGACCGTTTTATCGACACCGACAGGGACTTCATCGGCGCTGGGAGTGTTAAGCAGCGCCAGGCCGAGGGCGGTGAGATCCAGCTCGCCTATCTGGCCTTTGACGACGACATAGCCGGCGAGTGCTACGGCAACGAAGCCGTCTACCAGGGTGAAGAACTGGTGGGGCTCACAACCGGCGGCGCCTACGGTCATCGGGTGGGCAAGAGCCTGGCATTTGCCTATATCAAACCGCCGCTGGTGGCCCAGGGGGTGGCGTTGCAGGTAGAAACAGCGGCCGGTCTACGCAGCTGCCACGTTGAAATGGATGCCGTATATGACCCCGCCAATGAGAAACTGAGGTCCTGATCCTGGAAGCGTGTATTGATGAAGATTACTGAAACCAGCCGGGAAATCAATGTCATCCACCAAACCGATGTGCTGGTTGTCGGTTCCGGTCCCGGCGGGTTGGCCGCGGCGATTGCCGCCGCCCGGGCCGGCGTGTCGGTCTGTCTGCTGGAGCGATACGGCTGCTTTGGCGGGTGCATAACAGCGGTAGGCGTCGAGGGTTTAGCCTGGTATCGCCAATAGCAGACCGTAGACAGTGAGGGCATAGGGGCGGAGTTCGAGATCCGGGCCATGGCCATGGGGGCCACGACGCCCGAACCGCAGTCAAGCAGCCAGGCGATCGATGGGGAGGCCTTCAAGCACGTGGCCGACACCCTGGTCACGGAAGCTGGTATCACCCCCATGTTACACCGGATGTTCGTTGCACCCATCATGGAAGGCAATACGATCAAGGGTGTCATCACCGAGAGCAAGGCGGGCCGCGAGGCGATTCTTGCCGGCCGGGTTGTGGATGCCACCGGGGACGCCGATGTTGCCTACCGCGCCGGGGCGCGCACCCGCAAAACGCCCCTGGAGGAGATGATTGCCGTCTCTGTCATGTTCTCGATGTCGGGGGTGAATAAAAAACGCTTCATTGAACACGTCAAGGCAAATCCCGCTACCTACCACGACTGGAACTACGGCGAATGGAGTGTGGAGACCTCGGGCAAGGAAGATGAAATGTTCTCGCCCTTTCTTAAAAAACCCTTCGACCAGGCCCGTGCCAGCGGTCTCATTCCAGATGGTCTGAGTACCATCGGAGGCACCTGGGGTGCCATTTACGACGAGGGTGATTTAACCTACCTGAACCTGGTCCACCTTCCCGGACTGGACGGCACCAAACCCGAAGATCTGACCCGCGGTGAAATGGAGGGCCGGCGGCAGGCCCTGATGGCGGTTGAAGCGCTGAAGCAATTCAACCCCGGCTGCGAGGAGGCCAAGTTGCGCAATTTCGGGATGACCCTGGGCGTGCGCGACACGCGTAAAATTGACGCGCACTACAATATGACAGCCCAGGATGTCCGGGAGCAGGGGCGCTTTGACGACAGCATCGGCATTTTCCCGGAATTTCTCGATGGCTACGGCATTTTGATTTTACCCACCACCGGGCGTTATTTTCAGTTGCCCTACAGAACCCTGCTACCCCAGGGAGTGAACAACCTGATTGTCGCCGGGCGTATTACCGGTGGCGACAAGGACAGCCATACGGCGACCCGTAACATGATGTGCTGCGCCGTCACCGGCCAGGGGGCGGGTGTCGCCGCAGCGGTCTCGGTACTGCACAAGAAACCGCTGGAGACCTTGAATATAGGCCTGCTTCAAAAAGAACTGAAACGGCAGGCGGCGCGCATAGACTAAGGCACTAGTTATAAAGCGAGAACAAGGCGAACCCCTTCTTCAACTTCGCGCAGCTTTGGATCTTGCAGTTTGCCAACACGCTCTCGGAGAAAAGATTTGTCGAGCGTTATAATCTGGGAAATGTTGACGACCGATTCACGGCCAAGATTGGCGCTACGCCTGGAAAGGGAAACATTTCCAGGGGCAGTGGCAAGTTTCATATTTGATGTAATAGCGGCAACCACCACTGTATTGATGTGGCTACGATTAAACTGATAGGCCTGCAGGATAAGGACAGGGCGCCTGAAACCAGGCTCGGAAGTAGTTGGCTCGGGAAGTTCAGCCCACCAAACTTCTCCGCGCTTCATCTACCAATCTTCATTATTCAGGCTCCGGCCCTGCATCAGGCCAAGGTTTTCATCCAGTTTGGAGTTCTCTGATGCGTAGAGGTCGTTGAGCCTTGATGTCACATCTTCAACCCTGTGGCGCTCGATATACTCATAGACAGCGGTTGAATATAACTCACTCCGTGACACACCGAGCTTCTTAGCTGCTCGATCAGCGGCTTCGAACACTTCGTCTGGTACCGAGATAGCGGTCTTCATCAGTCGAGTATAACCCCGGTTATACCGAGGAGCAAGCCTCATAATCAGCCACAATCAAGCACCTGTTTTTTGCGTTGCCTAGCCTCCTCGTGAGTGAGAATGGTTGTTAGGCGGCGAGTAAGCCGAGCGTATTCGAAGCTCAGTGTATCGGCGACTCTGCCCAGAAACCCTGTGTACAGGTGCATTAAAGCTTAGAGAGCGATACGCTGGGTCGCAGGGGCAACACCCGCGTGTACTGCCAGTATGTCAGAACGAGTGCGATACGTTGTTGCGGGATACACATGCGAAGAATCGCAGGTGAAAATCCGTGGTGTAAGTTGTTGATTTTGTGGGATCATACCAATACTGCTTCAGAGAGGATTTTCAGATGGGGTTTAAAGTGATATATGATTTTTTTCACTAAAGTAATTTCTTATGGTGCATTCGAAACGCTCAAGGAGATCTGAGATGACAACCGCCAAAAACATAATTAAGCTAACGGCGACAGGGTTGATCTTAGTAGCCAGTTTTACCGCCTACCCTCAAGAGCAGTCTCTCGGTCAGTACAATAAAGTCCTGGCAACGGCCAGTCTTGAAAGCGAGGGTGCCTCGGATGTTGCTATTCGTGAAGTTTACTGGCCGCCTGGATGGAAGGCACCGAAGCATTATCACAACAGCAATCTATTCATCTACGTCATCGAGGGCGAGTTTGAAGTTACAACCGAGAAAGATGGCATCAAGCGATATACAAGGGGGGATACACTGCGCATGCAGCCTGCAACAGTTATGGATGCCCGCAACATCAGTGACACCATGCCACTCAAGCTGGTGGTGTTCCAGGTTGGAAAGCCTGGTTCACCTTTCTCGGTGCCTGTTGAGTAGTCGCCGTGCCCCATGGCCAGCGCAAGTAATTGCGCCCCGCGTTATGCACTCATCTAATCGGAGAGTATGAATATGTCTATCTACCTAATCTGTATTTCACTCCTTGGGCTACTCGTTTTCGCGCTTGGCTTTAATGTCTCTATGGCTCGCAATAGTAGTGGGTCAATGTATGGCAGCGACGCGGATCCGGAGAGCCGCCTGTACAAAGCTCAACGAGCGCATGGCAACACCATAGAGTATGCCCCTATTCTCGCAATTATCATGTTTGCCCTGGGCCAGGTCGAGCAGCCTGACTGGGTCATATGGTCTATTGTTGCTGCAACCCTTTCCCGCTTTCTGCTCGTAGCAGGTATCATTTTACCTGCCACTATGGCAAGACCTAACCCTATGCGCTTTCTAGGAGCCCTGGGTACATATTTAGCCGGTTTTGCTCTAGTTGCCGCTCTAATTATTCAAGCTATAAATGCATAACAAGTTAAGCAAGCGGACAGTATACTGCCGCTTTTCTTGACGTTATATGCCTTGATTTCTGCCGGTCCGTTGAGGAGTAAACGCAATTTATGAATGTTCAAAAAACAAACCATTGGATCGCCCTAATAGCCAATTTTGGCGTTATTGCAGGTGTTGTCTTTTTAGCCTTTGAGATACAACAGAATAATGAATTACTGGTACAAGAGTCTCGTTATTCGATGCTGGAAAACCAAAAAGATTGGAAGTTCTTTTTAAACGGTAATCCGGAAGTCGCGAAACTGATATACGCCCCTGACACCGGAGAATTAAGCGAAGTTGACAAATTAAGAAGGTTCGACATCCTTAATGGTCTTCTTCTAACCTGGCAATGGGAATGGGAGCAATCTCAAACAGGGCTATTTGGTGATTCTCAGTTACCAGTTGAAGCCTTTCGCACTTTGTGGAAATCTCAAGGTTCTCAGACGGAGTGGCTTAAACTGAAACCGACCCTTAGGCCTGAATTTGCTGATTTTATGGAGGATAATGTGGTCAACCCGGCAAAGCCTGAAACCCAATAATTAGAGATCTGAGTCAACATATAACAAGTCAGGGTTATGGACGGCTTGACCGTTGCCACAACCTGAAGCGCTAAGTCACCAGACCGAACACTTGAACAATATATTGGACATGTGAGGATGAGCCTATGAAGGTCGTATAGTTAGTGCCCATCCAAACTATTGCGCCAGGATCAAAAAAGGTATACTTTCTATACCATGGCTACGTTCGAATACGACGGGCGCAAGAGCGCTTCGAGCCTGGAGAAACACGGCATCGATTTCATTGATGCCCAAGTTCTCTGGCTCGATCCTAGTCTTTTAGAAATCCCGGCTCGAACGGAGGATGAACCGAGGTTCCTGGTCATCGGACTTATTGGAGCCAAGCATTGGTCTGCCGTTATTACTCATCGTGAGGAAAAAATCCGGATTATCTCTGCCCGACGTTCGCGGGAAGAGGAGGTTGTACTTTATGAAAGCTAAGAGCTTCGACAAGAAATTTGATGAAGGCAAAGATATTGTCAGTGATCTCGATCTGACTAAAACTCGGAGGCCTAATCAAGAACAACGACGAGTCAACGTCGATTTTCCCACCTGGATGATTGAGTCACTCGATCGAGAGGCCGGGCGCTTGGGAGTTACCCGTCAGTCAATCATAAAAATCTGGTTGGCAGAGCGTCTGGAGCAAAGGTAGTCGGAAGCAAGGCTATGGATCAAATTTTGGTATATTCGGACAGCTTAACTTGGGGGATAATTCCAAACTCAAGAGAGCGGCTATCATTTGGAAAACGATGGCCTGGCATTTTTGAAAACGCACTCATTGAGGCGGGAAACAATGTCAGAGTCATAGAAAACTGTCTAAATGGGCGCAGAACCACATGGAGTGACCCGTTCAAAACGGGCCGAGATGGATCACAAGGTCTCGCTCAAGTTATTGAAATGCACTCACCATTAAAACTCGTAATCTTAATGCTTGGCTCAAATGATTTTCAATGCACACACGATAATAACGCATGGCTGTCAGCGCAAGGAACAGCCAAGTTGATTCAAATCATTCAACAAGCACCAATAGAACCCGGAATGCCCGTGCCAGAAATTATGGTTATCGCCCCACCACCCATCATTGAGCCTAAAGGCGTTATAGCAAAGAAATTTGAGGGATCAGAGACGCGGTGCGTAGGTTTGGCAACAGAATTGGAAAATGTAGCCAAACAATATTCACTGCATTACTTCAATGCGGGTAGTGTCACCAAAGCCAGCGCAGTAGACGGTATTCACCTGGATGAAAATCAACATAAAATATTGGGGGAGGCCATAGCTTATGCAGTATCTGAAAGTACAGCCTTCTAACAAGGCCAGTCAGAAGGAGATCGACTGAAAGTTTATGTAGTAGAAGTCACGCCTCACGACTATAGGAGGAAATCCTGATGAGTGAATTTCATGCAAATACGTTTGAAGAAATGGGTGAGCTTAGCAAGAAGCATGGTATGGAAATGCACCAGAAAAAGGACGCGGCACATATTGAATCCATGTCAGAAATGGGTCAATTAATGAACAATCCTTCTGATATGGAAAAATGGTTTGAATCAAAGCGCAAAGAGTTCGAATCGCTGCCGCAGAACCAGGCATGAATAAAGCACATAACAAGTTGCTCAAGTACACTCCGGGCTATTGGCACTCGGCGAATTACAGGAGATAACAGAATGATTACTCCATACATAGTGGCTCTATTCTGGATAGCCTGTGGTGGTATTGCTTGGAAGGTCGCTACTAACAGGCGTGGTAGTGGGCCGCTCTGGGTCGTAGTGGGCCAGGTGTTTGGTCCATTTTCGATACCCTTCGCATTTCTTGTGCGTCCGAAAACGTAGCATGTACATACAGAGCGGCGGGCCTATAATAAGCTGTTAGGCAGCTAAATCTAGTGCGAGGAATACATGGACTATCTGGCAACCAGATTTATTAGAGGGGGCATGACGAAGTGGTAAACCACGAAGCGCTATTTACGCTATCCGAGATTGCAGTAACAATGATTGGTGTCTCTGGATTGGTGGCGATCTTTTTATCAAAGGGTAATCTCCAACCAGCTGACAGAGTGAGGTTTGTGTTAATCCTGGGGCTTGGTATCCTTGTTGCGTTTTTTGCTTACATTCCGTACTGGATGTCAAAATATGTAACAGATGCATCATCAGTCTGGCAATTCAGTTCCATACTCGCAGTACTGGCTGTTTCTGCGCTGGTGATTCCTCTAGGGATTTTGATGCATGCACGTGAAGCACTACAGGCCGTTGTGCCCAAGCTCGTTCACCTTGGAGCATCGATCTTTCCTCTTTTGGCCTTCATCGCACATTTGATAAACGCTGTATCGTGGCCCATTAACGCTAATTCAACGCTCTACGAAGTGGCACTTTTTCTGATAATCCTAAATATGACTTTCCACTTCGGGAGTCTAGTTTTGTATCGCGAACCGACGCTCAGTGTTAGTGAAAGAAAATAGCCACTGAAAAGCATGGCTTGGGACGCGCAACATGCGCGCGTCCACTATGGCGGCGTTAATGCCGTACATTATAGCGGGGCGCATTAACAAGGTAAGGCGGCAACGCCACTGCGTGGCTGGACTCGCTAACGCGCGCCGCTGCTTTCGGCGTTAAATGTATGGTTTGTTTTGACTTGAATACGATAGGGCATCCTCTTATCACTATATGTAGGGATTCACTCGATGGACAATAATTCTACGCACGGTTTGGATGGGGGCCTAACGCAAAGAAACTCAGCCTTAGTCGCTGGGTTCGGTCTGCTGGTAATGGTTTTCGCAGCACCCATAGCAAACTTCTATTTCATGTCACAAAGCGTTGTAAAAGGTGATATCGCAGCAACAGTTAGTAGCTTGCAATCCAATGGAACTCCATTTCTAATTGGCACATTCTTGCTATTTGTTACCTACGTGATGGATATTATTGTCGCATGGGCTTTATTTTGGTATTTGCGTAAAGGTCAAAGAGCGCTTTCACAGTTGGTTGCCTGGTCTCGGCTTGTTTACACTGCGCTTGCTTTCGTTGGCCTCTCTTCGAGTATTATGGCCTACGACCTGGCTGTGAGTCTGTCGATATCAAACTTACTCAGCGAATCAGATATCCAAACTATGGTTTTTCCCCACCTGTCAGCGGCTAAGTCGATGGAGTCGATGGCACTGATGTTGTTTGGGGTCCACCTGGGGATACTCAGTATATTGTTATGGAGATCTGCCGTCGCTCCGAGCTGGCTTAGTATTCCAGTGGGGCTAGCCGGCACGTCTTATATAGGTATGTACTTAGGCAAGTACTTTGCTCCAGATGTCGATTTGGGCTGGCTAATTTTCCTTGCGCTAGGAGAACTCGTATTGATGGTCTGGTTACTTGCATTTGGTTGGCGTAAACAAGGTTAATCATGCGTTATTGAAATTTTTTCATTTAACAAGCTGTTCAAGCGGGACAACATTTAGTTGACTTTTTTCGCTCCGCTCAATATTTTAGTCAATTATATTTTGCTCCTTAGCAGGGCGTTATTGTGCGTAAATTCCTGTTTTTTCACAAATTGAGCTAAGCTATTAATATGGCGAGGCAATACGGAAACCCAAGCTCAAACGTTCCACGTGGTGCGTCTTCTTTTCCGTTCGTTCCCGACGTCGCATTTCGCCAAAAATATTTTCTGCGGAGATTTTTCTCCGAATCGGCTGGTGCCATGATTGGGCACCGGCCTTCGCTTGCGCTCCGGCGATCTTAATATGGCGTGGTCTACTGAATGTTGAAACTGATGGTACAAGCTTTGTCGATACTGATGTCTATACTCGCGGCTTTCGCGATAGACGCATGGTGGACTGGAGCATTACCCAAGGTCCAGCTTTTCGGGTGAGGCTGGAGGGGTACTTAGCCAGATGGAGTTCGAAGGGCGCCTTGGGAACCGAGCAATGTTGGCAGAAGATTCAATTTCTATTGTTGACGAACTCTCAGTAGAATCTGAAAAAATGGTTGGCATGATCCAGGAAGAGCTATAGTCACGAGATCATCGTATGGTGTATTGCTTCAGGCTCGGATGTTAGAGGCTGCAAATGCTTGAGATTAGTTTTCCTCAGGGAGTCGAAAGTGTGGTGAGGAATCCCATGACAAGTAAAGGAGCCGACCCTTAGGCCTGAATTTGCTGATTTTATGGTGGATAATGTGGTCAAGCCAGCGAAGATAGTTAATGAGGAGTCTGCACAAACAGTATCCCCTCACCAATGGGTCAGATTAGTTGTTGTGTACCTCCTTATTCCGCTGATTTTATTGATATGCGGTGGAGACCTCGGTTGGTGGCAGGCCTGGCTATATTCTATGCTGATCTTGGCCGCTGGTATTGGTGGGCGCATTTGGGCGGAGCAACGACACCCGGGATTAACTTCTGAAAGGCAAGATAAAGAGATTTTTCAAAATGCCAAATCCTGGGACAAAGTACTTGCTCCATTAATGGCGGTGAGTGTCGTGTTTCCTATGGTCATTGTGGCAGGTCTGGACCATCGCTATAACTGGTTCCCAGAATTTCCACTATTGCTAAGCGTGATAGGATTCATTTTTATCGCTTTTGGCTATGCTTTGGCTGCTTGGGCTTTGGCAGAAAACCGTTTTTTCTACAGCGTGGTTTGCATTCGATCAGATAGAGGCCATGTGGTGTGTGATACCGGTCCGTACCGATTGGTTCGGCACCCGGGTTATGCCGGAAGTATTCTTCCATTGCTCGGCATTGTTCTAGCTCTGGGTTCAGTATGGACACTGATTCCAGCGGCTATTGCATCGATCATAACTGTGATTAGAACCGCACTGGAAGACCAGGCTTTGCAAGAGGAGTTGCCGGGCTATCGAGACTATACACACCGTGTGCGCTATCGGTTGATCCCTGGGGTTTACTGAGAGTGTATGGAAGAAAACGTGGTGCAGAAAAAAATGCAAAAAAGCAATAAATAGCCGGACAAGTCAAAGCACGCGGACTTAGTAAATCTGTCTCCTTTTTTATTCCAAAAAAGCCGCATGCTTTACCATGCCGGTGTTTGAGGCATTAGGCCGCCTCGTTGATCATCGAGACAGTTGCAGGGATGTATCTATTTGGATACACTGCGTAGATACATCAAGTTCAGCAGACGGACATCTTTGCTAAATGGCTTTCAAAACTGAAAGATCACAGGGCTATTGCAAAGATACTGGTCCGAATCGAATCTCTGCGGCAAGGAAACACTGGAGACTCGAAATCACTGGGCTCAAGCCTGCATGAGCTTCGAGTGCATTTTGGACCAGGCTATCGAATTTACTACACCCGAAAGTCTGGTCTGGTGATTCTCCTCCTCTGTGGGGGAGACAAATCGAGCCAAAGCAAGGATATAGCTCACGCTCGGAAAATTATGACCGAATTGAGAGCGGGGTAACTGCTATGGTTAAATTTACAGAATTCGATCCAAGTGCTTACCTGGACAGTGAGGAAACTATCGCTGAGTACCTTTCTTCAGCACTTGAAGAAGACGACCCTGGAGTATTCCTGGCAGCAATTGGCCATGTCGCCAAAGCCAGAGGCATGTCTGCCATTGCTCAGGAATCTGGCCTAGGCAGAGAAAGCCTTTATAAGGCTTTCGCCCCTGGTGCGAAACCAAGATATGAAACAGTACAGAAAGTTCTTCATTCGCTTGGCGTAAAGATTAGTGTATCAGCCGCCTAATAAGCGCATACACTAAAAGAAAGGGGCATAGGCGCGTCTGGCCGGCGCCTATCAAGCCGTCACAAGTTGTTGTCGCCGCTGCGCTATCAACCAGTACACCGCGGCGTAGATACCGACCACCACCAGCCCGAACCATTCGATCTTCAGCGGCGTGAACTGATACAGCAACACCAGCCCAAACAACACCAACCAGTTCCCCGCGACATACTTCACTGTACCCAGGCGCTCGACGGTCATGCCGATATTGCGGGTGTACAGACGAATCAGTGAATCCAGCGAGTTAACAACAAAAATCGTACCCACCACCACCATCGCCATGCGCCAGCCCGCGCTCACGACCAGTTCGTTACTAAAATAGTAATACAGTACCGAGAACCAGATAGCGATGGGAATGGAGGGCACGATCAACAGCGTCAGCAATAACTGCCAGGCCTTGAGGCCGCCGACAAAACGGGCGACGAATTGCCCGATCATAATGCTCCAGGCAAACCACCAGAACAGGTAAAACTGGTGGTAGTCGGTAATCGGTGCCACGTAGCGATGCAGGTTTGTAAAGTAATCGCCTATATTGGCCATTGAACTGGCCAGCCCTGTTACCCCCATGTCTGAAGACCACCACACGCCAGCAATCAGTGCAAAAAACAGCCAGGTAGACCCCACACTCAACAGCCGAACGTAGCGAATGTGGGTGCTCGATGCCGCAGCCACCAGCACCACCCCGGCCACCAGGGCATATTTCACCGGCGCACTGATGGCCTCGATGTAGTCGGGCAGATACAGCAGAAACAAATAGCCGGTAAAGGCGCAGGTGCCAATGATCACGATATTATTCGCCCACTTGATCAGCGGAATTTCAAACAGCTTTAATCGGGGCTCTACGATGCAGAAATAGAACGTGGTGGTGAAGTAAAAACCCCAGACCAAAAATCCCCAAAACCCAAACTCCAGGGCCAGTGGATTGCTAAAGGCATAGGCGGCCTCATCGGCGTAGGCCTGAAAATCCACCAGCGGGAACATGATCAGTCCCACGTCCAGCCCCGAGGTAAACAGAATAGCCACGAAGGTAAACAGAGAGGCTGGCAACTCTCCCGTACACGTAACGTTGCGCCAGTAGGAGGCCAGGATGAGAGCTGTAAGCAGGGTTGCCACGACTGCCACGGTGAGAATTAACGCCATAGGAGTACCTCCAACTAATGCATCTTCAGAAACGGGTATTTTTGTAAATAGTGATGATCGTCAAGTTGAGCTCCGATGTCGTGTTTGCCTCCAGGACCGTCTGCAGCATGGATGCTGCAGCCGAGCATACACGGATGTACTTGCTGCGTGTCCAGGAGGCATACATGACATTGGAGCGCCACCAAATGTTGATGAATTCCTTGTCTTTTTGTTTTTAATCAATGTCGTGGCGTCGATCAATGCTAATGCCCATCTGGACACGCCGTAAACCCATACCCGGTGAAGCGGGGCAGGCCCTCCCTGGGGGCTCGTCTGCAGCATCCATGCTGCAGACGGTCCTGATGGGCATTAGCATCGACCGACTTTCTACCGAGTTCATTCACAATGTAGAGTTTATGGGGGCAGCCATCTGTATACCCACTAGTCAATCTGGTCCATATTACGAGATTCCAGGGCCAACCCCTGCCCCTGATACGACTGATCAAGCAGTCGAGGAAGGGCCGATTTATCCTGGCGGATAGTCAGGTCAAAGAACGCCAGGGCCTTTTCCGTTTGCATCTTTTGGGCAAGCTCCGGTGCAATCAGGGTAAAGTGGGTTTGCGGGTCAAAGGTTCGGGCCTGGGTATTGGGTTTCAACTGCGGCCACCAATAGCCCCCGGATACACCCAATGTCGAGTGGTTGGAGTCTGCCAGCAATCCCCACAACACCGCCCCCGATGCCTCTTCAAAGGCCCTGCGCAGTGCCGGGTGCGGGTTGTCAGCCGTGGGACCAGCCACCCCACCCTGCTTGGCGTAATGCGCGCCCAGGCCAATGATCAGCGCGTCCTCGGCACCGCTGAGCAGAAAGGTCGGTTTAGTGTAGCTGTCAAAGGGCGAATTCCCCGTCGCGCTCAACAACACCGATTCCCGGTCGCCTGCCGCCAGCACCTCGGCGGGTAACATGCCTCGCTGGTCGGTCCAGCCCGGGGGCACTACCGCAAAACCAGCGCTGAACCGGTCCTCCATCGCCAGGCCCACCAGAGTGGTAGCGCCCCCGAAAGAGCGCCCAATCAGCCCGATGCGGTCTAGGTCCAGGCGTCCGGCAAAGGGACCACTGCGGTTCATGCGCTCAAGTTCATCCAGTGTGGCGCGTAAGTCGTTGAGGCGCTGCAACAAGGATCGATCCAGGTTCAACAGGGCCTGTACCGGGTCGGGCGCATTCGACAGCGGTGTAAAACTCTGGCCGTAGGTATCCGCCGACCCATAGGCGCCCTGCTCGTCGAGCAGGGGCAGCACATCGGCCATCGCCTCCCGGAATGTGGGGTCGCCGCCCTCATGGGCCAGCGCGGGATCACTGCCGGTCATGGCATAGGGTGAATTGCCGGTATGCTCCGGCGCAATGACCAGATAGCCGCTGGCAGCCAGGGCTTCACAGACGGTTTCCATATTGTAGCGACTGCCGGCATCGCCGTGGGTCATAACCACCACTGGCAAACGGGCCGGGGAAGCGATCAGCGGTGCGTCGATATGACTGGCCCGCTGGCGCACAAACAAGGCGTCTATTGCCGCATCAATCCGGGCCTGGGTGACACCCTCGCGCACAGTGTCGGGGGTTAGATGAAAGAAGGTGGTCCCGGTCATCATCCGCCTATGCATTACCGAGTTGCCAAACACATAGTCGCCATAGGTCGCCCGCGGGTATTTTTCGGGATGGGCTGCAATAGCCGCAGGATCCGCCGGGTACCAGAGTTCGGTAATCAGGCTGCGCACGCCGCTGTTGACCCCGGCCACGGCATCGTAGGGTCTGGAGTCATCGTGAATAAAACGGGTGGACGAACCAATCGCAACCATCTGTTTGCTCTCCCCACTATCTTTGCCTGCCATCGGCTGCGGCGCGCTACTACAGGCGACCAGGCACAGGGCCATAGCGGCCGACAACCAGTTTCTGCTGTTGCTCACAATACAACTCCCTTATTGATTTAATACCGTAATCCACAACGGGTTACTGTAGGCGAACTTTCCCCCGCTGTCTTCTACTACCAGGCTATACCAGGTATCGGACCGCGGGTGCACCGTAAAAACCTGCGCAGCCGAGCTCGGCGTGCCCTCGAAGTCGCGAGTCTGGATCGCCCTGCCCTGCTCGATCAAAGCAACCGACTTCAGGCCGGAAACGGCAGCAAGCTCAAAAGACAGGGACAGCGCCTCTCCCGCCGGATGCTTTAGCTCACTGCCAAAATGCCGTCGCGGGAAAATCAGGGGTCCCTGGGTGGCAAAAGAGTGCCCCTGTTTCAGGGCGCTAACCAGGCGCTCCAGGGTGGGCTCGTCCTCAATATACACATAACTTCGCGAGCGGCCAGTTTTTTCATTCCACACGTCGTGCACATCCGAACCACCCACCAGATAAGCACGGTGCCCCACATTCCACAGCTGCCAGACCTTTGCCAGGGTTTGGGCGTTATCGTCGATGGTAATCTCTACCAGATCAAATCCCGGGTCGTAGCCGCCGGGTACCGCGTTGCCCCCCTTGCCATCGCGCACCACCTCGGTCTCCAGCGAGTCAAAATAACCGTAGTCGCCATAGGGATGGTTGACGTGCACCAGCTCCGCGCCCAGTCGACGGCCCAGAGAAAATACTTCCTGCACGGTGGCCGCACCGACATCAATATCGATCTGGGCCTCCTCCGCCACCGGGTACACATTAAAATGGGCCCAGGAAGGCGACAATTCGGTTGCTGCCAGAAAAGGAATCGACCGGGTACTCGACAGGCGTTTCATCTCGGGGTTGTTCACCATCGAGTCGTGGTCGCTGAGAAAACTGAAATCCATGCCCGCGGCCAATTCCGAGCGCAGCACATAGTCCGGTGCGGTGAAACCATCGAGCACATCCGAGTGATGGTGCAGGTCAATCGCGTACCAATGCTGCCGGGCGGGATGTGACTGCACCGGCACTTCCACCTTTACCTGCCGCGTAGCCCCCGATTCGACCTGTACCGAGTGGCCCTGGACCGGCGCAGTAAATCCACCACCGGCACTGATATCAAATTCGTATTGCCCCGGTGCCACCAGCAGAGTTGAATGGCCGACTGGTTTGAGTTCGGTGAAAAAGGTTTTGTCGCCCAGGAATTTAATCAGCGGCTTGTAACCGCTGCGAACACTAATCCGTGCATCGAGGGCTCTACCACTGCCGCGCTCCACAACATTGAAAGCCAGGGTCCCGGGCGCCTGCAATCCCCGATGATCGAGTTCAAGGCGGTTCCCGGCACGGATTTCAACCGTTTTTTCAGGCCCCG
>JABHWT010000478.1 GCA_018657645.1 Halieaceae bacterium
AAGGCATCGGTGCAGTCGGCATGGTCAATGCGGTGTTGCTCCAGTGCCGTGTCAACTTGCTGATGTTCGGCATTAGCGGCCTCGAGCTTAACTTCAAGTTTGCCGATGGTCTGGGTGACATTGCCAATTTCCGCATCCAGTTCCCGCCATTGCAGTGCAGCCAGCTGGGCCTTTAGCTCGCGCTCCTGGGATTTGAACTCACTGTATTTTTCTGCGGCCCGAGCCTGGCGCTTTAAGTGCTCAAGTTGGCGAGTCAATTCGTCCCGCAGGTCGGTCAGACGCTCGAGATTCTCCTTGGTGCGACGCATTCGACTCTCGGTCTCCCTGCGCCGCTCTTTATACTTGGAGATGCCTGCAGCTTCCTCGATAAAGATGCGCAGTTCCTCGGGCTTCGACTCCACCAAACGGGATATAGTGCCCTGTTCGATAATGGCATAACTGCGAGGACCGAGGCCGGTACCGAGGAAAATGTCAGTGATGTCGCGACGACGACACTTTGTTCCATTCAGAAAATACTCGGACTGCCCCTCTCTGGAAACCAGTCGTTTGATACTGATTTCTGCGTAGCTTGCGTACTCTCCACCAACGCCGCCGTCGCTGTTATCAAACATCAGTTCGATAGAGGCCCGTCCCACCGCCTGGCGTTCCACGGAGCCGTTGAAAATGACATCGGCCATCGATTCGCCGCGCAGATTCTTAGCCGAGCTTTCCCCCATAACCCAGCGCACAGCATCAATAATATTTGATTTGCCACAGCCGTTGGGGCCCACCACGGCGCACATATTGCCCGGGAAATTAACCGTTGTCGGGTCGACGAATGACTTGAAACCCGCCAGCTTGATAGACTTTAGTCGCATTTTACTTTAGCTACCAACCGTAACTCATTGTTATATATGTATTTGACAGCTTTCTTAATAGTATGATGCACACTGCAGAAGCACAACATGTAGTGTATCGACTTTAATCCGACAACACCAGTGCTGGCGGCATTTG
The DNA here is from genome assembly GCA_018657645.1 of Halieaceae bacterium. Classification (GTDB taxonomy): domain Bacteria; phylum Pseudomonadota; class Gammaproteobacteria; order Pseudomonadales; family Halieaceae; genus JBALVT01. The sequence continues at coordinate 994 of JABHWT010000478.1, forward strand.
ATTCCGATTTATCGGAGCCCTGGCGCACGGGATTTGCCCCGCATAGAAGCTAAGGCACCTCTGAATGCTACCGGCGGTTCGGTGTCAGCAAAATTTCCAGAGGCTCAGTCTCCAGTGAGGGACCGATGGGGCCGACCTGCCCTAACCAGGTGGCATTTGCCTCACCGACACCCCCATCGGGCGACACCTGTACTAACACTATAATTGATTCGGCTTGTGAAATTTTTTGTCCCGCCATCGAATTGCTATCGTCCAACCGTAGGGTAAGGGGCAACCTGTCCGCGGTTTCACGGCGCACGGCGATCGGCATCCGGCTGTCAGACAACGCATTTCTTGCAAAGACAAAGACCGTATCTGCCGGGCTCACTGAAGCACCCTCTGGCAGGCCCACACGAACAGTAACGCCTGGCGTTGTCACCCCGGCCGTCGCCTTGCCCGGGGACGTTTGAAGCGAATTTTTCGGACTATTGGCCTGTGGATGAGCACTTGGTAGCCCCGATTCCACTTCGGCCACCAATTCAACGCCCTCGGAGCCCAATTGCTGACGCGCCCGCTCGATCACACTGGCGATCATTCGTGCGCTCTCTGAGTCGCCGCTCATCAGTGCCAGTAAGCGCTCCCAGTACTCTATTGCTTGCGAAAAACGTCCGTGCTCAAACGAGGCCATCCCCATAAGGCCGAGCACAGTTCTTTGCTGCGGGTCGATAGCCAGGGCTCTCTCGGCAAGCGTTTCAACTCGCTCAGTAAGCTCTCGCCCCGTCGCCAGGTATTCGGCCTGTGCCGCATAGGCCAGGGCCTGCGAATCTCCTGGCGCCTGCCGGGCCAGATTACGGTACAGTGCGGAAGCTCGACTATATTCCTCCTGTTCCATGTAGTGGCGGCCCAGGATACTGCTGTAGTGCAGGTTGCCGGGCCGCTGGGCAAAGCGCTGTTCGACCGCCTCTATCAGGGCACCCATTTGCTGCCCTGTACTGTCTTCAGTCAGTGCCTCAAGCTGGCGACTGATAGCAACGTCGGGCGCGGCGCCCAGATAGTAGTAGAGGGTCGAAGAGCCGGCAGCTATTAACGGCAATAGCAACCAGACTGGCAGAGGACGTGCCCCGTGCCGCGCCACCACCTCCTCCTGCCCTTGCTGCTGGTCCTCCAGCATGCGCAATTGCACATCCTGTTGTAAGTCTTCATTGCCATCGCCAGCCAGTTCTGCTTGGCGCAACCGATACCAATCCAGATTGGAATCGCCGCCATCATCGGCATCGGTGTCTGATCGCTTACCTGGCAGAAGGTAAAACAGTGCACTGAGCAGAACCAGGCCGACGCAACTCAACAGGAACCAGCTCAACGGTCACGCTCCACTTTCTCAAGCATATCCTTGAGGGTCTTTTGCTCCTGGGCGCTGAGTTCGACGGTCTCTGGTGCGGCTCCCTTACGGCGCCGCAGTGAGATATACACGATAGTAACCGCACCCAGTAATAACAGCACCGGCGCAATCCACAACAGGGAAGTCGCCCCCGTCAAGCGCGGTCTGTAGCGCACAAACTCACCGTATCGAGACACCATGTGGCTCAAAATTTCATCATTCGTGGCACCCGACTCCAGCAATTGGAACAGTAGTTTGCGTAAATCCTGGGCTATAGGGGCATTGGAATCCGCTATATTCTGGTTCTGGCATTTGGGACAGCGTAGTTCAGTGCTGAGCTGATGGTAGCGTCGCTCCAGCGCAGTACTGCTAAACTCGTAGGTCTCGATAACAGCCTGTCCAGCCATCGACGCTGTTAAAGCAAGCACCAGAAATGCCAGTCGTATCAGTGAGATCATCGGGTAGATGCCTTGCCGCCAAGCTCGATATAGAGGGGCTCTAAGGTGCTGTTCCAAACGCGTTCATCCACGACCCCGACATGGCGAAAACGTATAATGCCCTGCGCATCCACCAGGTATGTCTCCGGTGCGCCGTAAACACCCATGTCCAGCCCCAGTGTGCCCTCATTATCGACAATACTGGCCCGGTAGGGGTTACCCAGCGTGGCCAACCAATCCAGGGCCGCGCCGTCTTCATCCTTGTAGTTAACGCCGTATATCGGCACCCCATCCCCCGCCAGCTTAATCAGGTAAGGGTGCTCGACGCGACAGGACATACACCAGGTTGCCCACACATTAAACAGTGCGACCTCGCCTACAACGTCCTGCCGGCTCAGTTCCTGCTCCTGCCCCAGGCTGGCCAGGGTGAAATCGGGCAGAGCGTGGTCAATCAGGGCAGAGGGCATGGCTCGCGGGTCCAGCGCCAGACCGCGGAACAAGAACAGCGCCATCACCGCGAATATGATCAGCGGTACAAACAACTTCACTCTAGGCCCCATCGAGCACCTCGCTACCCACGTTGGATGAGGCAAACCGCTGGCGCCGATAGCGTTTATCCAATACCGTGGCAAATCCACCCAGGCCCATTAATATGGCCCCCAACCACATCCAGCGAATGAACGGTTTGTAGTGCAAACGCACGGCCCAGGCACCCTGATCGCCGATGGGTTCTCCCATTGCAATATACAGGTCCCGGACAATGCCAGCGTCTATTGCTGCCTCTGTCATCATCGACCCCGTGGCCCTGTAGCGTCTTTTTTGCGGCGTTAATGAGGCAACCGCCTCACCCCCTCGGCTTATTTCGAAAAGTAGTTGGTCCGCCACGTAGTTTGGGCCGTGTTGCGTTGTGCGCTCGACAAACAAAAACTGATAACCTGCCATGGTCTGAGTGTCGCCCGGGCTCATTTTCAAGTCGCGTTCAATATTGTACTGGCTGGTACCCACGACCCCAACAATCGCCAGTGCAAACCCAGCATGCGCTACTACCATGCCAACATAGCTGGGAGTAAGGCGACGCAAACCCTGCATCGGGGATGGCGCGCCACGCACTCGGTACCAGAGATCGGTCCCCAGGCTCATTAGCAACCAGGCAGCCAGTAGCACTGCCAGGGCAAACCAAATATTGTAAGATGCACCCAACCACAGTGGCAGAGTGACCCCACAAAGCACCGACACAATGGCCGCCTGGGCCAGTTCCGCGCTCCACCGTTGTGCCTTGTCCCGCTTCCAGCGCGATGTCGGCCCCAGTCCCATAAACGGCGCAAGAATAGCCATCAGGGGCACAAATACTGCATTGAAATAAGGGGGGCCCACCGAGTACTTGCCCTGTCCCAACGCATCCATCAGCAAGGGAAACAAGGTGCCAAACAACACCGTCAGAGTGGCGACAGTAAATACTACATTATTCACCAGCAACAGGGATTCGCGCGACAGCCAGGCAAAAGTCACGCGGCTGCTTACTGCCGGGGCCCTGAGTGCATACAGGGTTAGCGAACCGCCGATGACAATCGCTAACAGAACCAGAATGAACAGCCCCCGGGCCGGGTCTGTCGCAAAAGCATGGACCGAGGTCAATACCCCAGAGCGCACCATAAAGGTGCCTAGCAAACTCAGAGAAAAGGCGAAGATAGCCAATAATACTGTCCAGCTCTTGAACAGGCCTCGTTTTTCGGTGGCCGCCAGAGAGTGGAGCAAGGCTGTTCCCGCCAACCAGGGCATAAAGGATGCGTTTTCGACGGGGTCCCAAAACCACCAACCGCCCCAACCGAGTTCGTAATAGGCCCACCAGCTCCCCAGCATAATACCCAGCGTTAAGAACTCCCAGGCAATATTGGTCCAGG
>JABHWT010000242.1 GCA_018657645.1 Halieaceae bacterium
ATACGGAGTAGACAAGGAGCGTTACCCGCGCAGCGACATGGAAAAAGAACTGCGCCTGGCGGCGCCGATCAATCTTCGAGGCATGATGAATGCCGTCCGCGACCCCCGCATAGCGAAAGATTCCACCGGCTATGGCCAGGTGGCACAACTCAAAAACAATGGCCGCCCTGACATGAATCTGCTGTGGATTGCCCCCACCGGCTCGGTCACCGCACCGTTCATTCCCTACCGCATTGGCACGGAGTCTATTGCGCCACAATTTGGCAAACACCGATACCTTACCAAAGGCGAGGCAACCGGCTTCATTACCCCAGACTGGCAAATACAGGAGGCAACGGAATTCGCAGGACGCCTGTTCAAAAGACTCATGTACTACACCTGCGATCACCCCGATGTATTTCTTCCAGAGGTCAACAATGCACTGACAGCCTTCGAGAACCGGCTAATTGCAGAGCAGCAGGACGTCGCAGAGACCGCAAACACCCTTTATGGGGCGGGGAAAAAACGCCTCGCTCGCCGCTACCTTGCACAATACAGCAAACGACGTGGCGCGGAGGGATTGCAGCTCGGCAGAGCTCTGCTTGCGAGCATAGAAGCGAGAACCGAAGTGCTTTTCGGCTTACGGAAACCTGAGTTCGACATCGTCAGCAGGCTGAGTTACGACCGCGTCAGCTGCCTGCCGAAAAACTGAGGCGACGGTGTCAGACCGTGAAGGTCATGGCCGCTCGTACTTGGCCCTTTGTACAGCGCGGCCTATTGGGTGCCAGTGCCTTACCCGGCACAGGTTATTCCGCCGCCTCAACCTCCTCAAAGTCTGTGAGAAGTTCGCCCAGCGCGTCACTCACCTCTTCTACAGCACTTACTGAAGGTTCTTCGGGCTCATCAAAACCGTCCCTCAACTCCACATGTTTTTCCTTTGCGAACTCTTCAATGTCGCCTCGAGCTGGCTTGGTTGACATTCTCAGGGCTTTATATAAGTCCTGCAAGAACTCCACTTCCTGTATGCCAAGGACACCGTCGGCAATGGCAATTTCTTTTGCAGCATCAACAAACTTACGTCGCGCGGGGTTCTTCATTGCTTTGACCTTGTGGATTACGTGGTCTTTGTTTATCCCGCTTTTTAGATAGCTGCGTGTCTCCTCTCCACCACCCACTCCGATGGACGTTTGCAGTAGGAAATGGGCATCGGCCTGTAATGCTACCTTTTCGCGATCGCCCAGAAAATCCAGCTGGTTTAGCAAACTCATGACGCCCTTAATCTCATCTTCCGAGACATCGCCATCTATGCGGGCCATAACCACCGCCACTTGCAATATCACCTGAGCATAACGGTAATCCTCGGACTTGTGATCGAAACTACCCAGGTCTTTATACAGGTAGATCGGCGCGTCGATGCCCTCCTTGATGAAACCCCGTTTTACTCTGGGCTGAGAGGTGATTTTGTAATGCTCAAACTGTTCCGATAGGTATTCAAGGTCGTCTCTACTTAACTCCATTCCACCGTCATAGCCGGGAATATAATTGGCGAAATCGCCGAATTCTCTGCGAACCACGTTGTGTTCATCCAGTTCACTCAGAATCTGGTCAAAAAACACGTGCAGTTTCGCCTCAGCCACTGAGCTTGTACGCTCCATAGACACCTCCTGCAGGGTTAGTCCCTGTACTCTATCACGCCCCGGGGGGGGCCACTTCAGGTACCTGGTCTCTCAGGATTGACAAGCCGCCCACCGCTATGGGGTGATCCATAACGTGAAATTCAATCTTATACCTGTTTTTGGGGGTTTGTATAGGTGCTTGTTTTCACTCGACCAGCGACTGGTAGCCTAGGTGGCTGGCCAAGAATAGGCAGCGCTCCTTGACCACGGCTGGTACCGCCAACCTGCTAGCTGCGCCAATCACGCAATCACCCGGCCAACTCTAGCCAGATGATTTGATTGTCGTCCGCAAACCAGTCGGGCTTCTCCAGCAGGAAGGCTGTTAGCCCCGAGTGGTTCAGACACCACTTTAGCGATGAATCTCCGTGGGGACTGCAGGTTGCTACTACCTTGTCCGTGATGCGAGCCAAATATTTCTCGATACTCTTCACAGATAAGCACAGTTCATTTGCTACTTCTTTTCTTGGAGCACCATCCATGTACAGAGACAATATCTGTAACTCTCTTCTGTTCAGGTAGTGCTCTTTGTGGTCATCAAGTGCCAACACTTCATTTTTTAAATCCAGCCTGCCTACCCAAACACCGAGTAATTCATTCTGTCCGGTTACAAATATGTGCCCACGTATTGTCTCCCGGTCTGTTCGTTCCAAAATGCAAAACGTTTTCTCCCAGCGACCATTCTGGTTTTTTTGCCAGATATAAGACCAGGATGGCACGCCGGTAGCCACCACATTCCTGCCCACCTCGATAACCTCCTCTGCCGGGGTGCCATAAGGCAGGTCGAAAACAGTTACTTTCTCTTTCGACAAATCCGCATCAAGCGGAATACCCCAAATTTTCCGGCGACATTCTGACATCGAGAAATAGCGACCCTCGACATCCCTTTCAAAACTACCGTAGGTACCGCCCATGATTTCATTGAGCGCCGTCAACCGGGCATCCCTGTCGACCATTATGCGGCGCCCTCGCCCCGACTTTTATCGCGTAATGCTGCGTGGACTTTACTCCCGGCGGCTTTAGCAAAGTTTGTAAGTGTTGCAATTCTCATTACTCGCTCTGAGCTTTAATCCCTTTCTTTCATACAATCTGCTATGGCATATAGAAAAGATGCCTCGGAATAACGACGGGTATTCCGACACTTAGAGTATACAAAGCAGGCTTTTCAAAGCACATACTGTGCACCCGTACATGTCGTGTTTTCAAGCAGGCTGAGTTACATCAAGATCGCAGCTTTTCGCAGGGTGATGTACAACTGTGAAGCGAAGAAGCACCCAACCTCCCTGTCAGGCGCAATTCCCTCAGTTTGCTTCCACTTGAGCACAGCTCAAAGCCCAACTTCTCCTCGCCTATAGGCGCATAGAAAAATCGTATGTATCAACGCAATTAGAGTCCTAGCCTACCTACAAATCAAACCAGGGTAACTAGGGAAAGCCCTACTTTTGATCTAATTATGGGGCACTTTCCCGGGATGAATTTGGAACCAGTGCAAAACGTTCATGACTATCCTCAAACCAATCGGGTTTCTCAAGCAGAAACTCAGTTAGACCTGAGTGGTTTAAACACCACCGTAGCGTTTGGTCTTCATCGGGGGCACAGCAAGCGATTACCTTATCTCGGATGTTTGATAGATATTTCTCGATACTCTTCATGGATAAGTCGATCTCATTTGCCATTTCCTTCCTTGAGACACCATTGATGAACAGGCGCAGAATTTGTAGTTCTCTTCTGCTAAGGACCCTCTTCTCGCTTTTACCGCCAAGCCTCAGCACCTCTCTTTCATAGTCCAATCTTCTTACCCAGACACCTACTAATTCAGTCTGCCCGGCGACAAAAGTGTACGCCAGTACTGTGCCCCCGGGGGTACGTTGCTTCATAGCGAACACTTTCACCCATTCACCCAATTCATTTTTGATCCATGTGTAAGCCCAAACAGGTTCGCCTGTATTCAGTATTCCTTTATCTGCATTAATGATTTCTTCGGCCATGTCTGCGTGAACCAAGTCGTAATCAGTGACTATGTGCTGCGACAGATCCATATCAAGGGGAATGCCCAGACGTTTTCGGTTAGCGTCTGACATCGCTATATAACGACCTCCCTCAGTCTTTTCAAAAAAGCCAAAGTCACGACCTAATATTTCATCGAGCTTTGTCAAGCGCTTGTCGGACTTAGCCATTCCCATTTAACGCCTTGTTTTTGTTCTACTCTGCCAGGAGGCCTGCTCTATCGGCGAAAAAGCCATAGCTAGCAGACGGCAGCACTCACAAAAGCGCTACGCAGTTGCAATCATGGCTGCTTAAAGGGGCTTGTGCCGTCTTATTCTGACGTCTACATTAACCCAATTTCAGACGCAATGAATACCAGAGGGGGCACAGCATTGATATAGGGGTTTCCCTATTTTTTTGAATTAAATTGAAAATCTATATCTTAGGCGCATACGAACGCAGAAAAATACGCTGGTGATCGTTTGCAAACCAGTCGGGCTTTTCCAGCAAAAATGCGGTAAGCCCGGTGTGGTTTAGGCAGCGGAGCAGGTTAGAATTTCCGTCGCAGCAGATCCTCGTCATCTTTGTACGGATCCGGGAGATATATTTTTCAATGCTCTTTACCGACAAAAATAATTTTTCGCCCATTGTTTTTCGGGGCACACCATCAAGGAATAAACTCAATATCTGCAGCTCTCTTCGGGTCAGAAACAGTTCTCCGCTGTCATCGAGTTGCAACACTTCATGCTTATTATCCAGCCTTCGGACCCACTTGCTTATTTTCTCGGTCTGCCCGGCCACGAATGTGTGGACCAGGATTGTGCCTTTGTCAGTGCGTTGTTTCATGGCGAAGAATTTGACCCAGCGACCGCCCTCATCCCTCACCCATGCATAAGAGGTGAAAACCTCGCCCGTAGCCAGTATCTCTTGGTCAATTCTCTCAGATTCTTCGGCCATATCACCGGTGACCAAGTTGACATGGGATATTTTCTTTTCCGTCAGATTTTCATGCAGCGGCACACCGGACAATCGGCGATTGTTATCCGACATTGCGATGATGTATCCTTCAGCGCTTTTCTCAAAATATCCAAATGTATCTCCTACTATTCTGTCCATCGCCGCCAGTGCTGTTTCTCTTTCAGTCACGCCAAGATCCGCCCTATCATAGTTCTTGTTTTTTTGTTCGGCGTTACCGTCAAGACAGATATCGCCACCCGAGCGTATTATCTTTGATTTTGTATCCCTTTTGTCCTGAATAATAAATATATATGATCTAGATCAATTTTTTAGCTGCTCGTCGTCGAGCCGTCCAACTATATATAACCAATTCGAAGCACCTTAGTACTGGTGGCTATAAGAAACTGCATGCGGGTTTTTGCAATTGTCATGGCCTGAGCTACACTGCTATTAAGAGACAAAACAGGAGTCTTGTTGTGAACACGATTATCAGGCTGTTGCTTATTATCGTCGTCTTTACCCCTCTCGTAAGCTGTAAACTTCGCATAACAGTTTCAAACGGTGGCTACGTCATCAGTACCAGCGGTGAGCACGATTGCGCCACAGGCAGCAAATGTACGATTGAGATAGAGGATTTCACTTTCGACCAGACTTTTCAGGCCGTTCCCAACCCTGGCTTTATTTTTGTACAGTGGCGCCGGGGTACGGGTCATTTCTGCGGCGGCAGCACAGAGCCCTGCCGCTTATACAACTCCCCGCTAGAGGCCTACCCTGCCATTGCAGGCATTATTGCAACTGACGATTTTTTCTACCTGCAACCGATATTCGTCGACCTGGCCACTGCCATGCTCGGCTCCTGGAGTGGCGAGTGGAATAACACAACATTCGGCTCCAGCGGGGCTATTACCATGACCATTGCTGCAACACAGGACGGTGGCTTACAAATCACATCCGATATCGACGGCAACGTGTTTGGTATGGCCGATCCTCCGGAAATGACCTTTACGGTTCCTGCACCGAGCCTGGGCGACGGAACCTTCGACCAAACATTTTCCTTTGCAGGCAATGAATTGCACATCACCGGTAGTATGTCCGCAACGGGCGAATTTTCTGCATCCATGGATTTATCCAGCCTGGGCATGGCCTCTTTCGAGATAGAGGGCACTATCAGGCCCAGCTCTTTCACAGCCACCTACACGGTAAACTTTGCTTCCGGTGACCCCGCCACAGGAACCATTCTTATTACTAAGGACTGATTAGCGCTGTTTGTGATGATCGATTTGATAACTTTGTGACTAGCTGCGCCGGTTTGATTCGCCACCCCCGATATCACAACTGATTACTAGCGTACCGCTTCAACGACGTCTGTACGCCCCAGGTAGTGCTGAAGTAGCATGCCATTATCCGAATACTGCTTGAGGAAACAGGCTTGAAAAATACGATTTTGGGTATTCTGTTTGTG
>JABHWT010000390.1 GCA_018657645.1 Halieaceae bacterium
CGGACGTTTGCGTAGTACCCAGATTCGCCCTTGCCAGCACCTGCCCGACTTCACGCATGATCTCGGCGCGAGTCAGAGTAATTTCTCCACCCAAATTCTCCCGAACATGCTCAAGGATCATGGATTTGGTTTCGCTGTCCCCGTTGCTGCCAATCGGAGCTTCCGCCAAAATCTTCAACGCTGTTGCAACACTGATGTAGCGATCCAGTGCCGGGTCTGTGTAAATCTCCTTGAACCCCGCCACTTCTGCATTGCGCGATGCGCCATCAGCAGTTATCACGACCCTGGCCCCCGCATTCTCGATACGATCAGACAGTGTTTTATCAGAGAAGCCACCAAACACTGGCGTATAGATTACGCCTATGCGTTTTGCGGCCTCTGTCCAGATTATTTGTTCCAGGATGTTTGGCATGTTGATTGCAATACAGTCACCACATGACAAACCGAGGTCTGTCAATGCCTGTGCGGCCACGACCGATTGCACTAGCAGCTCTCTACGCGACAGCCTGCTGTGCTGCACGGGGCCGCCCCTGCCCTTATTACTCGCCGGATCCCAACGATCACCTTCGTAAAAAAAAGCGGCTTCTTCCCCGTACCCCGACAAGACATGGCGGTCAACTTCATTAAATGCAGCATTCGTCTTCGCGCCGACGAACCAGCGAAAAAATGGTGCGGCACTTTCGTCCAGTGCCTGCTGCCAGGGTACCCAGTTTGACAACTCGGTGCTTTTGGCTGCATCTCCGCTCCAACCACTCCAGCTGTCGTCCTGACCCTGGCTCAACCAGGCATTAAGCTCGGGGTGAAACCAGTGAATAGTCCGCGCCGCAATATCGCCATGAAAGGCACCGGCATCGCGTTCGCAGGCCTCGCGCATGGCCTGCCAATCTTCACCACTGCGTATTGGGTTTTGTCGAACGACCGCTGGGGGCGCCGGAGCGAATACATCTGTCATGCTGTCACCTTGTGCTCTGGTATTTTTCGAAAAGTGCCAGTCTGAACGAGAGCCGAGCTATCGGCCTGGCTGTATATCTCTTTGTACAGGGCTTTAATTTCATCTGTACTCGCGATCAGCGGATTGTTGGCGGGGGAACCGGAGGCCAAAGCCTGTTCTGCCATTGTGGGTATCAAATCCATGTAGGCAGCCCGATCAATACCGTAGGTCTCGGGACTGGGCACTTTCAGGTCCTGATTGAGGCGTCGTAATTCCTCAAGCAACACGCGATTGGCGGTCGAATCGTCCGCATCGGCGGGCACCATTCCCATTTGCCGAGCACAGTCGGCATAACGCTCCTGGGCTGCGGGCAGTGAAAAAGCGCAGACCGCAGGTAGTAGCATAGCGTTGCTGAGTCCGTGAGGAACATGAAAATGGGCTCCAATGGGACGGCTCATACCGTGAACCAGTGCCACCGAAGCATTGGAAAATGCCATCCCACCCTGCGTGGCGCCCAGCATCATCGCCTCGCGAGCCTTCGCGTTATCAGGCTCATTACAAGCCACACGAATATTGTTGAAAATCAACTTCATCGCCGCCAGAGCAAGAGTATCTGAATACATGTTGGCCTTGCGACTGACATAAGCTTCAATGGCATGTGTCATACTATCAATGCCTGTATCTGCCGTTAGCCGATAAGGCATTGTCATCGTCACTTGATAATCAACGAGCGCTGCGCTGGGCATGAACGCCCGCCCCATACAGAGCATTTTTTCCCCATTTTCGGCATCCGTAACAATCGTTACCTTGGTTGCCTCCGACCCAGTGCCAGCCGTCGTGGGAATTGCGATGATCGGCAATCCCGGCGTATTAATCACCGCGGGCACCGCATAGTCCCGCACCTTCCCTCCGTGGGCACCCACTACCGATAGTGCCTTGGCCGTATCCATGGCGCTGCCACCGCCCAATCCAACCACGCAGTCATAGTCAGCACTTTTGAGCATCTCCAGGGAAGCCGCCACTGTTGTAGTGCAGGGTTCAGCAGGCACGTCACAGAAAACTCCAAAGTTCACTCCCGCTGCGCTCAGCGGTTCGGTTACGCGCTCCAGATAGCCGAATTCAATCACTACCGGGTCGGTGACAATTAGCGGATGTTTCAAACCAAACTGGTTTAGCACATCGGGCAAACAAAGACAGGCCCCTGCGCCAATACGCAAGGTACCCGGAACCAATATACTTGCAGACATAGTACACTCCCACTCTCCGCGCACGGAGCTTTCCTTCCAGTATTATAATTCACCGACTACAGCCGACATTCAAGGCCTGCCAGGGTGATTTTCTAGGTGTGCTGCATCGAAAATTATCATGCAGCCAGGAAGTGGCTTAGTTTTGGGGAGAAAAAGAAATGCGATCGACGTAGCGTAAAGAAATGGCACCCATTAATCGCGCCGCATTGAGGCGCAAGGAAGTGCAGTTGTTAAGCTGCTTCAATAATGGGTGACGCTGGGTTGTCAGTAAAACTATTAGATTATTGTCCACAGCGGCCTCCTCAGTCGGCATTTTACGAAGGAAAGGGCATCAAAAAAATGCTCCCCTCTCCACAACAGCCGCGAGACTAGCATCATTTCTGCGCAGTGCAAAGCACAATATTATCTTAAAAAACACTCGTGGAAAGATTATAAACTCTCGTTTATTTCCGGCCCTACCCGACCGGTAGAAACAGGGCCATAGCGCAGTTATTGTACGCTACGCGTCACTATTCTTTGCCAAAAATGTTCGACGAAATTGAGCCGGTGTTTGGCCCGTTGCTTTCTTGAAAGCGGCATAGAATGCCGAGTTGGAGTTAAATCCTACGGCGAAGGAAATGTCCAGTATCGCTTGCGATTGTGAATCGTTTAGACTCAGCATTTCTTGAGCCGCCTCAACGCGATACCGATTTAAAAAATCGAAAAAGTTCATACCGAACCCCGAATTCACAGCCTGCGACAGGTGGTTCACTGAGCACCCCACCAATGAGGCCAGTTTTGGCATGGTGAGATCAGGTTCTAAATACGCCTTTTCATTATTCATTAAGTTAGAAAGCTGATTCGTGTATTTTTCCATTTGATCTGAGTTTAGCCCGGATTTTACGTATTTAGGCGCTGAGACCATTGCGGGTTGGGTTTCCAAATGGGTTGGATTCCAGTAATCCACTATTTTAATAACGCTGTCACCCTCAAGGCTCATAAACTCCGCACCGTACCAGTCATCGGAATCTTCGGAGAACATTCTATACTGAAAAGCAATGGTCCCCTCGCTCGCCAGAACTTCACCAATCAGCTCATAACTGGGTTTTTCATAGGTAAAAAAATCGACAAGATTGGCAATCAAGTCTTCGCGGGAGTACTGTTCATTGGTTGGAACATCGAGATAGGTTCCGTCTTTTTCCAAGTGCTCGGCCACACCTTTTGCATCGCTGTGGTTCCAGGCGTCAAAATAGCTTTGGACAAATTCTGCAGCACGCATAATAACCACCTCCAGGCAGTAAATTAGCAAAGGCGCTTCTGAATAATACCATTGCATTCCCGCAAGCCCTGCCTTGAGCAGGTGCCAGCTTAATATGCCGGAACAAGCATGTTACTGTTCAGCGGTGCCCAAGTGGCATGTCTTTAAGTCAGCAGAATTGTATCTCAGGAATCGAGCGAATGTCATTCCGAAAATTAGATACTCCGGCTCAGCAGGTTGAGTCGCTATTGTTCAGTCTGTTGCGCTAACAGCCGTGCTACCCAGGCGGGGGGACGATAGGGAACTACAGTGACCTCGTCGCCGGCACTGATAAGCC
>JABHWT010000406.1 GCA_018657645.1 Halieaceae bacterium
AAGCTGATTGAAACGGTGAGTTCAATTTTGGATGCCAGTTGACACATCAATAACCTCACGCCTGCCGATGTCTACTTTGGGCGTGGGCAAGCCATTTTAAATCAACGAGAAAGGACCAAACGGAAAACCATGGAAATCCGGTGCTTGCAATACCGCAAACACGCCGCGTAATATGATCAACCAGATGAGCCAGATTCTCTCTTAGGTCAGGCTGCTAAGTGTTCCAATTTATATGACGACGTACAAACATTATTTTGTGGATCGAAGAGCCGAGCATTATGTATAGATTAACTCATTACGCAATATTGTGCCCACTCGGAGGGCTGCTAATCTCTGGACTTTCCTATGTAAATCAAGGCTTTCCCTTCCCGCCACAACTGGAGAAATTCTATATACCAATTGGGGTTGGGATCATTTTGGGCGGACTTATAGCTTCATATTTAAATATGATTCTTCGCAACAACGAAAAATCACAGGCCTTTTTTATAAATCTTATTGAAACTCTCGCCGCCGCCCTTGATGAGCGGGACACCTATACAAACGGCCACTCACGCCGGGTGACTCAATTGGCATCAGCCCTTGGACGTAAGGTTGGGCTTAATAATGATGATCTTAAAACACTTCAGCTAGCTGGCATATTACATGATATTGGTAAAATTGGTGTTACAGATTCTGTGCTGCTCAAAGAAGGAAAGCTGAACGAGGAGGAATACGCCGTTATCAAGCAACATCCCGTTCAAGGAAAACGTATACTAAAAAACCTCCATGATCCGCGTATGAAGCCAATTATAAGGGCAATTTTACACCATCATGAACGATATGATGGTGCGGGGTACCCTGATGGTCTTAGGGCTGAGGATATTCCCTTGCTCTCACGTATCATTGCCGTTGTGGATACTTATGATGCAATGACATCAACCCGCCCCTATAGAAAAGAAATGAGTAAAGGAGTGGCGTTAAAGGAAATTGAAAAGAACTCAAACACGCAGTTTGATCCAAACATTGCCCTAGCATTTGTGAATTTGATGAGAGAGTAAGAAAGTAAAGCCCAATTTTATATCTCAAAAATACACACTTAGTTAAATGTCTGTATCGGGTCGTGTGTCACGAGTAACGTCGGTCCAAACGGCGTTACGTAACTGTACTAAAGATGAAGGAGGGCCCTGAGTATAAAAATCAATTCGATCGATACGGGAAAAATCTTGAGACAGTCGGTGGGCCACAATATTGCTGAGTCCCGGACTGTGGCCGCATGCCACAACTGCGGTCAAACCCCTTGATTTAAACTCGTCGTTTAGCAAGAAGCGGATTTGGCCATTGATATCTTCAAGTTGATCCTCATGGTAAGCCGCGTCAATGTAATTCGCCTTGACCGCCAGTGCGAGTTGCATGGCTTCCCGGTTGAATTTCGGGTGACCCGCGTGGAGTATTGTGTGGCTTCCCTCCAATAGTGGCAGGATCTGGTCGGTGTCCTGAATATCGATTTGATGGGTAGAGACCTGCGAACTGGCTGTACTGCTATTCAGTCGATCGAGGGCCTCCCCGCTTCGGTCGCATATAACCATTTCCACATCCGGCCTTTTTACCAGAATGGCTGCGATTTCAGAGCCAACAGTGCCTGCTCCAATGATCGTCACCTTATTCATATTGCACCCCGCGCAGTAGAACGATACCAGCCCACACCATCCACAGCGACGAAAAGTGCACTTGAAAACTGCCGGCAATAGCAAAGACAGACCGTATTTCTTCCGGGACAAAGACGATAATGACGCTGAGCAAGGAAGTCAGCCCAATGGCCTGTAGCGAAAGCCCCAGCCAGCGGTGCTGCGTTTTCAGCAAGCCGCCCATTGCAATTCCCCAGGCAGCCCAGGGGAGTAGATTGTATTGCCAGATTCCGTCGTATGCCGTCGAGACGGCCGCAATCCAGGCGCCTTCCAGGCCCGCGCGCGTGATTGGATCCAGGGTTGCATATTGCCCGGCAATGCCTGTTACCGCGCCGGTCAGTGTGCTGGCCGCCACCACCGCCAAGATTACGTAGAACAGGGCGCAGACAGTGGCGATATCTGCCAGGACTGGATTTTGGGGGCGTAGCCAGTGCCAGAGGATGATGATCAATGGGACTCGCATGAGGTAATACCCGAGGATATCGAAAATCCCCCAGGCTGCCAGGTAATCAGTTTTGATAACGCTGATCGCAGCCGCAGGCAGGTCGGTCAGGGCTTCGTCAAAATTCACCGCCGCCATGAAGGTATACATCGCCGCAAAACAGATAGGCAGCGACAGGATGGATACCCAGGCGACTGCTCGGTGTGAATCCAGTGGCGTAGGCCGTGGCCCGTCTACCATCAGTACATCCCCAGTTTGCTGAACTGCACATCAGCCAGATTTCCCGATCGCAACATGGCCAGGGTCATCTGTACGCGTTCTTCCAATGATGCCTTGCTGCGCAGGCGTGTATCTGACAGGCAGAGGCAGGAGATACCCGTGATATTGAAAAGTACGAATTCCGCTATCAGGGAGGCATTCAGGTTTGCGGGGACCTCACCTGCCTCCTGGGCAGCACTGATATCTTCAAGGATGGCTGTGAAGACGGGCTCAAAGGGAACGGTCTCGCCGGCCGCCTGCATCTCGGTGACGCTGAATTTGCGCCAGAAGACGACCCTGACCCGCCATTCATCGAGAATGGTGCTGGTGAAGGGAAGGATGTGCCGAAGACGGATTTCAAGTGCCTCCAGCCCCTTTTTTTTGGAGATCGCTTTGCTGGCGCGCTCAACGGTTTGCGAGTTTACCCAGGCGTCGGCGGCGTTGACCAGACCCTCCTTGTTCTTGAAGTAGTGTTCAACCAATCCCCTGGAACAGCCAGCAGTGGTTGCCACGGAGCGCATGGTGAGCGCCTCAAGCCCATCGCTGGCTATAAGACGTGCTGCCGAACGGGCAATGTGCTCCCGACGTTGATCAGCCGAATCAGCGGCTTTTGGAAATTTTAATGCAGTCATTCGCTTCCCCTCTGGCAAGAGAACTATATGCCAGAACATATGCTCAGCTTACAAGTTTATTTTTCATTAGACAAGCCTCAAGGCTTGCCACCAAGCCATAAGGCTTGTATTCTTGATCCAAATTAATAAATGGATACCTTTCGGAGTTTCTTATGCAAACACCATATCTGGGTCATACACTTCTGGCGCTCGCTATTGTCGGCACGCTGCCTTTGGTCGCCAATGCGCAGGACACATCCCGCCGCTCGGCGTCGTTGGAAGAGGTTATCGTTACTGCTGAACGCAGGGAGACCGCCCTGCAGGACACGCCCATCTCCATTGCGGCCTTTGATGAGGAAGCCCTGCGGTCCATAGGTGCACTGGAGAGTAGTGATATTGCCGACTATGCTCCCAATGTTGAAATGGTGAAAACAGCGGTATCCAATAGCGCCCTGGCGATCAGTATCCGCGGTGTGGCATCCGGGGAGAGTTCGCTTGCTACCGATCCCACGGTGGGTGTCTATATTGATGGTGTCTACCTGGGGCGCAACTCCGTGTCCGCTTTCGAAATAGTGAATCTTGAACGGATTGAAGTTCTGCGGGGCCCCCAGGGTACGCTCTATGGCCGCAACACGACCGGGGGGGCTGTTAATATCGTAACCAAGAAACCCTCGGGTGAGTTCGGAATTAGCCAGGATTTCAGTGTTGCCGAGCGGGACTACTTTCGCACAGCCACCTCGATCGACACGCCTTCCTTTGGCGATTTTGCCGCCCAGTTTTCTTTTAACCACACCGAGCGTGGTGGCCTGGCGAAAAGCAGCTATACCGGTGGCGAGCTGGGGCAGTACGATGTGCAGGCCTGGCGGGCGGCCCTGCGTTGGACACCCTCGGATACGGTAACGGTGGATTACGTCTACGACCACTACCAGGATGACAATAACGTCAATCTGGCGCAGTTGAGTCATGTGCGTCCCTATCAGACTGTGCTGGGCGGCGACCAATACCGCCAGGCCCGGGCGGCGTCATCATCGGACAGATTGGGAAGCCTGCCCTACACTGGTGACAGTAAAGACCAGACCTTCGACATGGATGGTCATGCTATCACGCTGGAGTGGGATCTGGGTGGGGCGGTATTCAAGTCGATCTCCTCCTATCGCGAGTGGGAAAGTGAGTTCGGCAGTGCAGGTTTCGGAGAGTTTCCCGCTGACGGGGAGAGCGTTCTCACCGAAAATTTTGATGGCAGCACCGTACCTGCCGGGACGTTTATTCCCACCTTCGACTCGGTGCCGGGCGGCGGCGATGACGACCATGAGCAGTGGTCGCAGGAACTGCAGTTGATTGGCGCGGCATTTGATGATCGACTCACCTACACCATGGGACTGTATTACTTTCATGAAGAGGCACGGCAGTTCGACCCGCAGGCTTATGCCTATCCGGCACCTCTGGCGTTCGAGGGCCAGGGTATACCTGATCCTATTCTTGAATTTCTCTGCAACGGTGCCTGTGTTGGCAAGAGTTATCTCTTTACCGCGCCGGATTTCGAGTTCTCCACAGATAACGACGCCTACGCCGCCTATGGTCAGTTCGAATATGCACTATCCGATAAGTTATCGGCAGTGTTGGGATTGCGTTGGACCGAAGACAAGAAGGAGTCCACGCTGACTAACGATTTTCTCGACATCGGCCTGGCCACGGCAGTCGATGATGATTCCTGGTCCAATTTCAATCCGGCCTTCACCCTGGCCTACCACTGGACCGACGACTCCATGGTGTATGCCAAGGTCGCCACGGGATATCGGGCGGGCGGTTACAACATAAGGGCTACGACCTCCACGGCATTTACCGAGCCGGTGGATGAGGAGGAGATTACCTCCTTTGAGCTCGGTGGAAAGTCTGAATGGTGGGACAACAGGCTGCGCATCAATGGAGCGCTGTTTTACTACACTTACGATGACCGCCAGGTGAACCAGTTTGAAGCAGGCTTGGGTGGTGCATCCTCAAAGGTGGTCAATGCGGGAGAAACCGAGACGATGGGGCTGGAGTTCGACCTGACCGTGTTGCCCATCGAAGGTTTAATGCTGCAACTGACCTACGGTTATCTGGATGTGGACCACAAGGACTTCGTTACCAATGTGATGGACCCGGTACGAGGCGTTCCAGTTACCGACGAGGATGGCAATACGGTGGTTGCAGACATCAGTGATTATGCGGCCACCAATGTCCTGTCACCTGAGCACTCGGCGGCGGCGATCGCCCAGTACACCTTTTCACCCTTGAGTTTCGGCACGTTTATCGCCCAGGTGGACGCCACCTACCGGGATGAAATTTCTTTCAGTTCCCAGTTGAACTTGTATGATTCATCAGACAGCTTTACCGCCTGGAATGCGAGAGTATCCTTGGTAGACATCCCCGTTCCCGCCGGGGAACTCGCACTTTCACTGTGGGGACGTAACCTTGGCAATGAGGAGATCCGGGAGTGGGGGATAGACTTCAGCTCATTGGGATTCACCAGCAACGGCTATCGTGAACTGCGTACCGTGGGCATGGACCTGAACTATCGGTACTAAAGCCCCGTATGAACAAGGACAGGAGATCAAACACATGCTTAAGATTTGCCCTCGTTTGAAGGGTGTTATAACGCCAGTGCTGGGAGTTCTTGTCTGCAGCCTGTCCGCTTATGCATCGAACAAGCCGATGGAGGGTGCGGATGGAGCGGCAGATGCCCTGTTTGCTGCGAGATGTGCGGTGTGCCACGAAAGTCAGCAAAATAATACTCCATCCCGAGCGGCAATCAGCTATCGTGGCCCCGACTCTGTGGTCAGGACCCTGACCGACGGCTTGATGCAACCCATGGCGGTTGGGCTCAGTGCAGAACAAATCCAATCGCTGGCGGTGTTGCTCACGGGCCGTGAACCGCTGGGTCCGGTAGACCATATGGCGAATGCCTGTCCCAAAGATGCGTCGCCGGTGCATGTGTCGGCCAATGACTGGAGCAGCGTGTCCGGTGATTTGCGCAACAGCCGCTATCGAGATCACTCGTCCGTCACCGCTGAAGACATCGGCCGGCTTCAAGTCAAATGGGCCTTTGCCTATCCAGGCGGTGCATCCGGCATGGCCGCCATGGCTGGTGGCAGGTTGTTCCTGGCCACCGGCACTGGCTTTATCATGTCCTTGGATGCCGACAGTGGCTGTACACACTGGGCCTACGACAATAAGGGCGCCCTGACCCGCCGGGTGTCTGTGGCAGCGATCAAGCCGGGCTCTGAGCGAGCCGGTGTTTTCTTTGGCGACGCCAATGGCCGGGTCGCCGCGCTGGATGCGCAGACAGGTGAACTGCTGTGGCGAACCGAGGTTGAAGTGCACGTACTGAGCCGCATCTCTTCCTCGCCCAGTATCCATGACGGCCGGGTCTATGTTCCAGTCTCCTCGATTGAAGACCCATTGACTCACGACCCCAGCCACCAATGTTGTACCTCTCGGGGTAGTGTCGTGGCGCTGGACGCCAGCTCCGGCAAGGTGCTATGGAAGCAGTACAATATCGCCCAGGCACCGCAGGCGCAGCCAGTGGACGATGATCCGCACACGCCGGCCTTTAGTCCTGCTGGCGCTTCCATATACGTTCCACTAGCCATCGATACTCGCCGCGGCGTGCTCTACGCCTCCACTGCGGAAGCGTATACCTACGAAAATCCCGCAGGCTCTTACTCGGTGATCGCCTACGATCTGCTAACGGGCGAGCGCAAATGGGAGCAGCAGTTCCTGCCTGCTGGCAAAGAGCGCGAGGCCGCCTGTGAAGCGGTGGGCTACACTGACTGCCGCAACCTGTTTTCCATGGGTACGGCGGTGACTATTCACACACTGATGGACGGCAGGGAGATACTCCTGGTGGGCCAGAAATCGGGCTATGTCTATGCGCTGGATCCGGATAAGCAGGGACAGGTGTTGTGGCGCAACAAAGTTGCACATGGCGGTGATCTGGGCGGAATTATGTACGGCGTCGCTGTGGACAAAGACGCGGTCTATGTACCCATTTCGGATGCCTACTTCCAATTGCCCGTGACGCCGGATGGCCTGGCCCGACTGGACGCGGCCACCGGTGAAACACGCTGGAAAATTGCGAGGCCAGAGGCCCGGTGCAGTTGGGGCGAGGAGGGATGTGAGGCATCAGCGGTCTCGCCGGCAACCCTGATGCCTGGCGCAGTGTTTGTGGGATTTGCGGATGGCCATCTACGAGTGTACCGCCCGGAAGATGGTGAATTGATGAGGGATATGGATCTGGCGAAACCGTATGAGGCCGTCAATGGCGTTCCCGCTCATGGTGGACCGGTAAATGGATATCCCGTCGTGATCGGAGAGGGCGGTATTTATGTGGTTTCAGGTGGCAGTACCCAGACACGTCCTGGTAATGTACTGTTAAAGTTTACAGTAGACGGCAAATAGAGGCACTAAATAAGCTGAAAAGTCAGGATCTCCTCTTTTTTTACGGCGCCAAAGGGTAATGTCTGCGGAGAAGAGCGCCACCACGAGATGTTGAGCAACTGCCATCATGCGACCCTGAGCACCATTCGTTGCAATGATGGACTGATTTCCAGTAATACGGTGGGCTATGTCTGGAACGGCGAGCAGCTACGTATTTCGACTTTGAAAAACCGGATGAAGTATAAAAATCTGGTGGCCAATCCCTCGGCTATCATATGTGTGATTGCGCCGAACAATGCATCAGATTATGTTGAGATCCGGGGCGATGCAACGCTGGAAGACGACCCTGACCGAAGTTTTTTCTGCAGGCAGTATATAGCGGGTGCTGGGGTGGAGCCTGTGGGTCCCGAAAATAGGAGCCTGTTGATTCTATTGCATTTTTCTGGATGATGGCTGATCCTTGAATCCATGATACGGCTAATCCATTTTACTCTGACGTTGGTGACTACATCTGTCCGATCGCGGCTGTCTTTGCAGGCGGAGAATGCGGCGCTGCGGATTCAGTTGTCTCTGTATCGACAATCAGGACAAAGGCCAGGAATTAGGCCTGCTGACCGGCTGCTCTGGTGCTTCATAGCGAAATTTTGGTCGGGCTGGAGAAGAGCCCTGTACTTTGTCCAGCCCAGGACCGTAACGACCTGGCAAAAAAAGCGATTCCGTGACCACTGGCGCGCACTTAGTCAGTCGACTAAGGCCGGCCGACCTCGAATCTCGCGCGAACTCATAGAGCTCATTGGTCGGATGTGGGAAGCCAATCCGACGTGGGGCTCACCAAAGATCGTTGCTGAACTTGCGATGCTTGGAATCGATGTCGCCAAGTCAACGGTAGAAAGGTATCAGCCGAAGCGAGCCGGGCCACCGTCACCTACGTGGAGAACATTCCTGGACCAGCATGTTCAAAATCTCGTATCGATCGACTTTTTCACAGTTCCGACGGTAAAGTTTCGGGTGTTGTTCGTCTTCATCGTGCTGGCCCACGACCGTCGGCGAATTATTCACTTTAACGTGACGGAACATCCTACGGCGCAATGGACAGCGCAACAGATCGTCGAAGCGTTTCCATTTGGGGTACTAGGGATTTTCCGTCCAAAAACGACACTTATCGCTGCAGGTCACGCCAGCCGTGGCTTTCCAGAGGGTATTACTTTCTCCTGACACCTGCATATCGACGTTTTTCGCTATGATTCAGCCTTTTTCGAGGAAATCGGAATGGCATATAGCGAACGGGTTCTCATCCTCAGTGAGGCTGAGCAGGAAGTCTTCTATGGTAATCCCCAGCTTACTAACAATGACCAGCGCTATTTCTTTGCGCTCAATGACAAAGAGCTCAAGGCCGCAAACCAGTTTCGAGCCCGCCGGCAGCGCTGTATGTTTGTCGTTCTACTGGGCTATTTTAAGGCGAAGCCTGTTGTACTTCAGCCCCGCTATTTTCAGCTAAAAGATGACCTGAAATATGTGTCAGAAAATACGCTACCAGGCGTAGGGCACAAGCCGTTTAACCTTAGCCCAAAAGAGAGCGAGAGAATTTATCAGCGAATCTTTTCACTGTGCCAGTACGAACGTTGGCGTTCTGAACTTCACGAAAAAGCACTGATGGACTATCTCCAAATGCAAGCGATGGTATGGTCAGAGCCACGGTGCTTATTCGATGCTGCCGTTGAGTATTTGTCGAACCAAAAGATTGCGCTTCCCGCCTACAGCACACTTCAAAAAATCATTAGCCAGATTATCATCAGTGTTCATAGCGATCTTGTGCATCGCCTAAATGAACATCTCTCAGATGTGACAAGACAAGCCATCGCTGCGCTCCTGGAAGGGAAAGGCGAAATGTCGTTGCGTCAGCTCCGGCAATCAGCCCGCAACTTTACGAGCGCTGAGATCGCAAAAGAACTGGCTGTTCACCGACACGTCGCACAGTGGATGCCGGAGGTAAGCGCGGCGCTAGACGCACTCGCGTTGTCTCAAAAAAACCAACAGCATTTTGCCGAACGGGTTGATTATTACGGCGCGAAACTCAAGCGCCAATCCATCGACAATCAGCGTTTGTATCTACTGTGTTATTTGCAACAACGCTGGCAACAGGCACAGGAACGTATCGCTGATGCCCTTGTTCATCATGTGAGGCACGCCAAACAAAAAGCCAAGCGGTATGCGCAAGAGTCCGTTGCTAAAGATTGGCGCAAAGCCGAGAAAAACGTCATTAAGGCGGCGGATGTTCTGCGCCTATTTATCGATGACCCAGTGGATGAGAAGCAGCCGTTTGGTGCGGTACGGCAAAACGCCTTTGATATTATCAGCAAATCGGATTTGGAGTCTGTGTGCCTATTTCTCTACGATCAGCGGCGATCAATAGATGAAGCCACATGGCAATACTATGAGCAAAGAGATAGTTTGCGGGTCGGTCTTATCCGAGAGCTATTCATGTGTCTTCGGCTCGAAGGGAATGAAGGCAGTGAGCGCTTGGCGCACACACTGAGCCAGGCACAGGCAGAGTTCGCCGAACACAATGAACTCTCACAATCAGCGTACTACAAACGCTACCTGCCACACAAACAGCGCGAGTTCCTTCAGGACAAAGAGGGTAACCTCAAGTTAAAGCGGTACGAATGGTATTTGTATCTGCAAATTCCTAGCAGGCTCAATGGCAAGCTTACTTTACCGGGAATCGCTAAATACCAGGCTTTTGAGGCCGATCTAGTGGATACCGAGCGCTGGAAAAAGGATAAAGAGTTGCTGGTCGAGCAGACTCAACTACCCAAACTAGCGGTCGACCCAGTCCCGCTTATTCAAGATATGGAGCAGGCCTTAGATTCACGTTTACGCGCTGTGAGCGATTATCTCGACAAGGCCGACAACCGGAATGTCGTCTTAAGAAACCCGAAAGGCAAACGTTCATGGCGATTGCCCGCCGGCAGTAAATCGACCATGGTCAACAATCCATTCTTCTCACAGTTACCCACGACAGCGGTCGCCGATGTACTGCGCATGGTCGATCGCGATACCGGTTTCATTGAGTGCTTCAGGCATGTCCTGGGTACGCAATCAAAGAATCGCGTGTACGAACAAGATCTGCTCGCGATATTGGTAGGCAATGCAACCAACCAGGGCACCTATGGCATCTCGCAGATATCGGATCGATCCTACGAGCAGCTCAGCACCATTCAAGCAAACTATCTTCGGTCAGAAACCATCGAGGCTGCCAACGACTGTATCAATAATGCAACGGCCAGATTGCCGATATTTAAACACTACAATATCCAGGAAGATGTCGTTCACGCGAGCGCAGATGGGCAGAAGTTCGAAGCCAAACGTGACACATTTAAGACACGTTATTCGTCTAAGTACTTCGGTACTCAGAAGGGTGTGTCTGCGCTGAGTTTGATTGTGAACCATGCAGCCACAAACGCAAAAATCATCGGCGCCAATGAACATGAATCACATTACATTTTTGATCTTCTGTTCAACAACACATCCGAGGTAAAGCCCGATGTGTTATCCACCGATACGCACGGTGTGAACCACGTAAACTTTGCGTTGCTGGATCTATTTGGTTACAGCTTCGCGCCACGTTATGCCCAGCCGGGACGGATCATCAATGAGATGTTCGCGGTCACTGAGGACGAGGCTGGGAAAGTGAATCTGTCACTACGAACACCGATCAACACAAAATGCATTGCGCGCCACTGGGACAAGATTCAGCGTATCGTCGTGTCGCTCAAGGAGCGGAAAACGACGCAGGCACTTCTGGTGAGAAAACTCTCGACCTATAAGAAAAACCACCCGTTACTGGAGGCGCTGACAGAGTACAACCACCTCGTGAAGGCGAATTATCTGCTGAACTATATTGATGATGCTGATCTACGGAATCATGTTCAGCGAGCACTTAATCGGGGCGAAGCCTACCACCAGTTACGGCGCGCGATCAGCGATGTAAATGGCGACAGATTCAGAGGTAACTCGGACGAAGAGATCCAGCTGTGGAATGAGTGCGCCCGGCTGCTGACAAACGCGATTATCTATTTCAATTCCAGTGTTCTGAGCTACTTACTCAAGAGCTTTGAATACCAAAAGGATGGGCAGAAGCTGGCGATCGTGAAACAAGCCTCGCCTGTGGCCTGGTACAACATTAATCTAAAAGGCACGTATCGTTTCAAATCGACTGGGAAACTGCCGGATTTCGAGCAAATGATGCGCCATATTGAAGGATATAGGCCTGTTCGCTAAAGTAATACCCTCTGGAAAGCCACGGCTGGCGTGACCTGCAGCGATAAGTGTCGTTTTTGGACGGAAAATCCCTAGTACCCCATTCTGGCTACGACTCGGTCCCCATCAGAAATGATATCCTCGATCTGCTCGTGGTAGTCGGGGAAAGCCGTGCGCAATAGCATCACAATTTTTGCAACACCGTCCGGGCCTGGATCCCAAGCAGGAGCCGTCGGGGGCTGGTGTGAACAAAAGTCCTCGGAATAGAACTCTCTGACACGGTCAACTTCCCCACAATTCCAGACAATCTCGAATGCCGCCCGCACTAGATCTTTATTGTTCACTGCTATACATCCTTGTCTGTATTATCAATTGCAACTACGGCAAGCTCAATCTGCCTGTCGAATGTGGGCGACGTAGTGGCGATTCCCCAATAAGTAAAGTGTGGCTCCCACTACTACCGTGACCAGGCTATACAACAATGCGTAGCGTATCGAGTTTTCGGCATGGCTGGCAGCCAGAGTGTCGCTGAGTAGGCCGACCAACAGGGGCCCTAGTCCCATCCCCAGCAGGTTGAAGGCGAGTAATAGTAGTGCTGCCGCCTGGGT
>JABHWT010000223.1 GCA_018657645.1 Halieaceae bacterium
ATGATCCATTGCCCCGTGTTCTTCCAACTTGCGTACAACAGCCGCGACGGAGGATGCCTTTTGCCCAACCGCAACGTAAATACACTTAACCCCGGTACCCTTTTGATTGATAATCGCGTCGATAGCGATAGCCGTCTTCCCAATCTGGCGGTCGCCAATGATCAGCTCCCGTTGACCACGGCCAATGGGAACCATGGCGTCGATAGCTTTAAGGCCAATTTGTACCGGTTGTTCCACAGATTGCCTAGCGATGACACCAGGCGCCACTTTCTCCAGGGCATCAGTCATAGCCGCGTTTACGGGCCCCTTACCGTCGATCGGGTTGCCCAGTGAATCTACTACTCTACCCTGTAGCTCTGGACCTATTGGCACTTCAAGAATACGGCCAGTGCAGCGGCATGATTGGCCCTCGGCCAGACTCTTGTAGTCACCTAAAATGACCGCTCCAACGGAGTCGCGCTCCAGATTCAGAGCCATCCCGTAGATGCCACCGTCAAACTCTATCATCTCCCCGAACATTACATCGGTGAGGCCGTGGATACGAATAATACCGTCGGTAACCGATACGATGGTACCTTCGTTGCGAGCCTCGCTGGATACATCGAGTTGGTCGATGCGTTGTTTGATGATCTCGCTAATTTCTGATGGATTCAGTTGCTGCATGCTTTGTTCCTCAATCCTACTAATTCATTGCTTCGGCCAGCTTGTTCAGCCTGCCGCGTACGGAACCATCGATCACTAGATCTCCGGCCCTAATTAAAACGCCACCTAAAAGCTCCCTGTCCGTAGACGCCGTCACCTTTACCTCACGTTCAAGTTTTTCTCCTAAAACGTTTGCCAGCTTATCTCTGGTTTCTTCTGCCAGATCAAAGGCAGACACCACTTCCACATCGACAGACCTTTCCTGATTGGCCTTGTGCTGTGCAAAAAGGGAATAAATTTCCGGCAGCAAGGTCAACCGTCTGTTCGAGGCCAGATTCGACACAAAATTGCGAACTTCGGTACCCATTACCTCTCCGCAAACATCGTCGAGCGTCTGTACCTGTTGCTCAGCAGTCAGGGCAGGGTTGCTCAAAACCGCTTCCATGGCACTGTCCATAGTCACTGCCGCTACCGTGGCTAACTGCTCCAGCCATGAGGCCAAAGCATTATTTTCGCGCGCGTACTCAAACGCTGCTTTAGCGTAGGGTCGTGCCAGTGTGCTTAGTTCAGCCATTACAACCTCGCTGTCACAGTTCTGCAGCCAGCTTGTCAACCAAATCAGCATGTGTCTGCCGGTCTATAGCTGCACCTAAAACCCGCTCTGCGCCGGCTATAGCCAGGGTCGCAACCTGACCACGCAATTGCTCGCGAGCTCTATTCACTTCCTGCTCTATCTCCGCCTGGGCAGACGCCTTCACTCGGTCGCCTTCAACCACCGCTGCCTCTTTAGCTTCGTCGATAATCTGGCTGGCTCGCTTGTTTGCAGCATCGACTATACCTGACGCTTCCAATTTGGCTTCTTTAAGGCGCTCAACAGCCTTGTCCTGAGCCAACTCCAGGTCTCGGCTAGCCCTATCCGCAGCTGCCAAACCCTCGGCAATTTTCTCCGTCCGTTCTTGCATGGCAGCCGTAATAAACGGCCATACATACTTCATACAGAACATGACAAAAAAGACAAATGTCAGCATCTGTCCGAATAGCGTAAGGTTTATATTCACGCCTTGCTCCTCACAGAATATTATGGGCCGCCATTAACGACCCCTTGCGTAGCAGTTGCGCCGATTTATGCGCCGACAACAAAGATCAAGTACATGGCAATACCGACCCCAATGATGGGGATTGCGTCGACCAGGCCCGCTCCAAGAAAGAAGGTAACCATCAGTTTGGGCGCCAATTCTGGCTGGCGAGCAGATCCTTCGATCAACTTTCCACCTAGTACCCCAACACCAATGGCGGCTCCGAGGGCACCCAGGCCCATCATAATTGCTGCGGCAACGAATATTAATTCAGGCATATTTTTCTCCTAGCTTTACGATCTATAGTTGAAGTGGATCAGTGATCTTCATGGGCCATACTAAGGTACACAATGGTCAATACCATAAAGATAAAGGCTTGTAGGGTAATGACCAATATGTGGAAAATTGACCAGCCCATTTGTAATAACCCTGCGGGTAGTAACCAGCCCCAGCCGGCACTAAACAAGGCTGCAATTAGTATAAATATCATCTCTCCGGCGTACATGTTGCCGAATAGTCGCAGTCCGAGGGAAAAAGGTTTGGCGAGTAAACCAACCACTTCCATGAAAAGATTCACAGGAATGAAAACCCAGTGGTTGAAGGGGTTTAAGGTAAGCTCTTTAACAAATCCAAAGCCCTTTACTTTAATCGAGTAGTACAGCATCAGAACAAAGACGCCAACGGCCATCCCAAGAGTAATATTTGGGTCCGTACTCGGCACAATTTTCTGAAAGTGAACACCTGTAAAACCCAGCAGAATCGGTACCAGATCAACTGGAATCAAATCCATAAGGTTCATCAGAAAGACCCAGACAAAAACAGTTAGAGCCAAAGGAGCTATCAATTTGTTGTCACCGTGAAAGGTGTCTCGGACAGTGTTATCAACAAATTCGACAATCATTTCAACCAAATTGATGAGCCCTGTCGGGACGCCGGAGTGTGCTTTCTTTGCCACGCTTCGGAATAACCAGCAAAAGAATATGCCCAGCGAAATGGACCATAGCATCGAATCAACGTGAATCGCATTGAAACCCATGGCGCCAGCTTCCTGGCCACCGTGAGCCATTACCCATGCGCCACCTTCACCAATGACAGAGCCATCTTCGCGCTCAAAACCTGCGGGTAATCTACCGTAGGTTAGATTCGTCAGGTGGTGAATTATATATTCGGATATCGTTTGTGTGTTGCCAGCCATCTATATAAAGCTCTTTGATCTATCCATTTGCAGCAGCTGTTACTTCAATAACAACCAGCTTCCAATAATTTGTATCGTCAACATTGCCAGAAAACCGGCAAATACAGCCAGACCTTCAATAGGTCGCAACGTGGCAAACACAATGGCAAAACCCATGATACTGAGAACAAATTTGCCAATGAGGCCTACATAACCTGATCGAGCTATTACCCTGCCTGAACTCCCTCCTCGCCACTTAAAGATCCTGTTAGCGAAATATGCTTGAGGTAAAATAGCTATTAAGCCACCGCTCAATACCGACACCGCGTACACGCTGTCGATGACCAATAAAAACAGGCTCAGCGCAGCAAGGACAGCAAGTTGTGTCAAAGTGATGCGATGGGCGGGGGGTCGCGGGATCTCAGCGCCTATCACAGATGCCTCGCGTTACTCCCTTTACCATGTGCCACACGGAGTTCTTCCCTCGTTTCAGGCGGGCGCATTATAGGGGGATTGATAGCCATGTTCAACCGGCTAATGAAGGTATTTGCATTTTAATTATCACCGAGTGGGCCGATACGCCCTGCTCGGAACATCCAGATTAGATGCTGTTTACTTTACTGTACATTATCTTGTGGTTTTTGGCATTTTTACTACAATATATAGTAGTAACCTAAATATGGTAATTATTTGATATGGCTCAAAATACCGTCTAATTCGTCTAAACTATTGTAGTTGACGAGCAATTTTCCACGACCTTTTGCCGTGTGTTGAATCTGAATCTTGGCACCAATCTTTTGGGATAACTCTTCCTCTAACCGTCTGATATTGGGATCGGTCTGCTTTACTTTGGGTGTCTGCCCCTTGCCGGCCAAAATGGAACGTACCATGGCCTCGGTCTGGCGCACAGATAGCCCCTTACCCACCACGTCTTTTGCGGCCTGTAGCTGCTTAATGTCTGGCAGAGCTAGAAGAGCACGGGCGTGGCCCATCTCAAGGTCTCCGTGTTCAAGTAACATACGTACATCATGTTGCAAAGACATTAAGCGTAGTATATTTGCCACCGTAGATCTGGATTTTCCTACAGCTACAGCCACTTCCTGCTGGGTTAGTTCAAACTCCTGTTGCAGGCGCTGTAGGGCTATCGCCTCTTCAATAGGATTAAGATCTTCCCGCTGAATATTCTCTATCAGGGACATGGCGATCGCCGCCTTGTCAGACACTTCCTTGATCACAACTGGAATAACATCCAATCCCGCTAATTGAGAGGCTCGCCAGCGTCTTTCCCCTGCGATTATTTCATACTTTTTGTCAGAAATTGGACGCACAACGATAGGTTGCATAACACCTTGCGCCTTAATGCTATCGGAAAGCTCCTGTAAAGACTCTGGATCCATATCCATGCGAGGTTGGTATTTGCCGCGTTGAATAAGGTCCACCGGCAGTTCTTTGTACCCCGAGTGCGTCTCATGGTCTGTAGACGGTGGAATTGGGGTACTCTCTACAGTCTCCAGTGTTTTTGAAGCACCGAGCAAAGCATCCAGACCACGGCCTAGACCGCGCTTCTTCACTGCCATGAGCTCACCACTTCTTTTTTCTCCTGCTGTTGCAGCCTCTGTTGTTCCTGCCGCCTTATAATCTCTCCCGCAAATGCCATGTAAGCAGTAGCACCACGAGAATGGTAATCATAATACATGGCAGGCACGCCAAAACTAGGAGCCTCGGCCAGACGTACATTACGCGGTACCACGGTTCTGTAGACTTTATCGCCAAAATGAGCGTGTAACTGAGCTGAAACCTCGTTAGTAAGGCTGTTACGCGGATCGTACATAGTACGTAAAATACCTTCTATTTTTAGCGACGGATTAACGGTTTCAGCCACCCGGTTAATGGTACTAATCAAGGCGGATAGGCCCTCTAGAGCAAAATACTCGCATTGCATGGCGATAATTACACCGTCGGCAGCTACCAGCCCATTCAAGGTCAGCATATTTAGGGACGGGGGGCAGTCAATTAAAATGTAATCGTATTTGTCTTCTACTTCACGCAATGCCAGGCTCAGGCGTCGTTCCTTTCTATCGACATTTAAAAGCTCCACTTCGGCAGCTGTAAGATCGGCATTAGCTGGCAATACATCAAAGCCACTCTCTCCCGTTGGCAGCGCGACCTGGGTTACCGACCTATTACTTACCAGTACATCATAAACGCTTCTCGATAAATCATGTTTATCAATACCGCAACCCATAGTGGCATTTCCCTGCGGGTCCATATCCACCATTAATATTCGTTTTTTCATTGCAGCTAACGATGCCGCGAGGTTGACACACGTTGTTGTCTTGCCAACACCCCCCTTCTGGTTTGCTATTGCGAATATTTTAGCCACTATAGTTACCCTTGATACAGTATCCACAAAAGGTCTGCTCTGCCAAGAGCAAAACCGCTAACGGAGTGTCAATTCCACTAAATGCCTTTGCGCATTAAGATTCGGAACTGACAGTGTTCGAACCGCTTTTACTTTACATAATGATCTCACTGCCTCTATCTCGGCCCGGGGGTTAGCTCCCTTCATGGCAAGAAACCGCCCCTGGCTCCCCAATAAATGCCGACTGACATTTACCATATCAAATAATGAGGCAAAGGCCCGTGACAATACCACATCAAACGGCATCGTGGGCTGATGTAATTCCACGCGAGTATTGTGAACGGTTATATTAGCCAAGCTGAGAGCTGTTTTCACCTGAAATAAAAACCGTGTTTTCTTACCATTGCTATCCAAAAGATGAATCTCTCGCTCTGGAAACATTATAGCCAGGGGAATACCTGGTAATCCTGCGCCGCTGCCCACATCTATCAGACGATCGCCAACACACCATGTTGCAATAGCCAGACTATCCAGCAAATGGCGATGCACCATCTGCGTAGGGTCGCCTATGGCAGTAAGGTTGTATGCGGTATTCCATTTTTTGAGCAATTGTAGGTACTCTAACAGCAAACGTTGCTTGTCAGTGCTGAGAACGAGACCAAGAGCCTCAATTCCGTTTTGCAAAGCGATATGAAGTGGATTTGTCAATTCAGACGTGCTTATGCCGCGTTGAGGTGCGATTCAGGGCACCATATCTCTTCAGATAGATAAGTATCAGTGATACAGCCGCTGGTGTCACACCGGGTATACGGCTCGCCCTGGCCAACGTATGAGGCCGGGCTTCGCTAAGTTTTTGCTGCACTTCATTAGAAAGACCCTCTATTGACATATAATCAATATCAATCGGTAATTCCGTATTTTCAAACCGACGTAGCCGCTTTATATCTTCCCTTTGCCTACTGATATAACCCTCATACTTGGCCTGTATAGCAACTTGCTCCGCTACCTGCGGGTCCGACGAGGCTTCTCCTTTGAGATTAGCCACGTCCGAATAGTCCATCTCCGGTCGTTTTAACAACTGTGACAGGGAGTATTCGCGAGAAATTGCTCTACCGAGTTTTTCAGACAGTAATTCAGCCTCCGGTGTGCCGGGAAGAATCCATGTCGAGCTTAATCGCTGATTCTCCTTTAAAATTGCTTCTCTTTTTTTCTCCAGGCGTTGCCACCGAACATCATCGACAAGCCCCAGCTTCCGACCTTGTTCAGTAAGCCTCAGGTCAGCATTATCTTCGCGTAATTGCAGGCGATACTCTGCCCGGGAGGTGAACATGCGGTAGGGTTCCAAAGTACCCATTGTGATCAAATCGTCTACCATAACGCCAAGATAGGCTTCATCGCGCCCAGGGCACCAGAATGGCTTTTCGAGGCCTGCAAGAGCTGCATTCGTTCCTGCTAATAATCCCTGTGCTGCCGCTTCTTCATAGCCTGTAGTACCATTAATCTGACCGGCAAAGTACAAGCCGGGTACCGCTTTGGTTTCCAGCGAGTAATGTAGATCCTTTGGGTTAAAAAAGTCGTACTCTATTGCATACCCTGGACATGTAATATGTGCATTCTCAAGACCTCTAATTGATCGCACCAGAGATACCTGTACATCGAAAGGTAAGCTGGTAGAAATGCCGTTTGGATACAAAATCGAGCTGGTTAGCCCCTCCGGCTCAATGAATATCTGGTGGGATTGCTTGTCGGCAAAACGGTGTATCTTATCTTCAATACTAGGGCAGTATCGCGGTCCTACTCCCTCTATTACACCAGAATATAATGGTGACCTGTCCAAACCGGCTCTAACAATATCGTGGGTTTTTTCATTCGTGTGAGTAATCCAGCAACAGCGTTGTTCTGGATGGTTCGCTGTTCCCATAAATGACATGACCGGTGTTGGCGTATTTCCCCATTGCTCCTGTAACTGACTGAAATCCACTGTATTGCCATCTATGCGCGGAGGAGTGCCGGTTTTTAATCGATCAACCCTGAAGGGCAGTTCACGCAGGCGCCGGGCCAGGGCTGTAGAAGGCGATTCACCAGCCCGGCCACCCGATTGATTTTCTAGACCTATATGAATCTTACCCCCCAAAAAAGTGCCCGTTGTAAGAACAATACAGGGAGCAAAGAAAGTGAGACCCATTTGGGTAACAGCTCCAGTTACCCTCCCCCCTTCAATAAGCAAGTTATCAACGGACTGTTGGAAAATAAAAAGATTTGACTGTGACTCCAAAATCTCACGTATCGCATTCTTGTATAGAATACGATCTGTCTGAGCCCTGGTCGCTCGAACGGCAGGCCCCTTACGAGCATTTAGGATACGGAATTGGATGCCCGCTTTATCCGTAGCCAAACCCATTGCTCCACCTAGCGCGTCTATCTCCTTTACCAAATGGCTTTTACCTATCCCACCGATGGCTGGATTACAGGACATTTGACCTAACGTATCGACGTTATGAGTTAATAGAAGGGTCCTGCGGCCCATACGCGCAGCAGCCAAACAGGCCTCTGTACCCGCGTGACCGCCGCCTATTACAATGACATCAAAATGTTGTTGCTGGTGCTTCATGATTGTTTAGTTCAACCGGACATTAGTTTGTCGGGGGCGCGATTATACGTGTACGCCCAGTAGTGATCAAAATTTAGAACAATCTAATTACATATATTAAATATATATATAGCTAGTATATATAGAGTTATTATTGTTATTGTTATTAGGGAGGCTATCTACTGTGCAAAAGTGCTTTTTCCCCTTTTAAAACAGCTAGTTAGTGCATTTATAAGGCTCTTGATATACCCTGAAAATAGCGTCTATAACAGGTGATTAACAGGTGCATAAATGGGGAAATGGAGTGGATAAGATAAGCTCGTGTTTGAGCATGGCTGCAATGTGCCGTTATTTGGATAAAATATTCAGGTTGTATACAGTCCTTCTCCACAAACCCACAAAGACTATAGTTTGCACTTCAAATTCTGTGGATAAAGTCGGGTTAAAGGCAGTTTGGGTGTATTGGGATAATCGCTAACTGTGAATTAGCTGTGGTATAAATGTAAACAATAGGCGAATAACTCTTATTTTCCGATGCAGAAGCTTGAAAATATTTCGGAGAGCAGGTCGTCATTCGTCGTGGGGCGGGTTATTTCCCCAAGCCTTTTCTGGCATTGAAACAAGTCATCAGCAAGCAGTTCTGGTGATCCGGCGTGGACTAATTGATTGTGACCCGCCTGAAGATACTCACTCGCAGCCTGTAATGAATCGAGGTGTCTGCGCCGGGCACTGAAAATGCCCTCACTTCGACCTTCAAAACCTACAAGTTCTTTCAGGTGTTGCTTTAACAGGTCCATCCCGATACCTGTTTTCGCAGAGAGGTGGATAATGGGTGGCTTGTTCTGGGTGTCGATAGATGCCCCGTGGCAGCCAAGATCACATTTATTTAGAATGATAGTTACCGGAATATCCTCTTTTAATATAGGGTATTGTTCAGGCAGTGGTTGATCGCGGATATCCTCTTCATTTCTCACTGCACTGCTATCTATAATCAAGAGAATACGATCAGCGGTCTCCATTTCCTGACTGGCCCGACGCATTCCCTCCAATTCAATTTCGTCGGCGGTAGAATGGAAACCGGCGGTATCGACAACCTGTAGTGGCATGCCCTCTATCTGAATGTGCTCTCGTAAAATATCGCGTGTAGTGCCGGCCGTAGCGGTGACTATAGCGGTGTCGTGTCCAGATAAGGCATTGAGTAAGCTGGACTTTCCTGCGTTGGGGTTACCCGCGATAACTGCTTTCAAACCCTCCTGCATTATTCTGCCCTGGGAGGCTTCTAGATGGACCGAGTGAAGAAGATTTATTATTTCCTCCAGTTTTTCTTTAACCCTGCCCTCACTTATAAAGTCGATTTCTTCCTCTGGAAAATCAATCGCCGCCTCTACATACACTCTGAGTTTAGTAACTGCTGTAGTAAGTGTGTTAATTCTGTTGGAGAATGCTCCCTGTAGCGACTGAGCAGCGTTAAATGCAGCTTGTTCTGTAGTGCTATTGATGAGATCTGCGATAGCTTCGGCTTGGGCCAGGTCTATCTTGTCGTTAAGGTAGGCTCGCTCTGAGAATTCACCAGGCTTGGATGGTCGAGCGCCGTGGCGGAAGCATTCTTTAAGTATTAGGTCTAATACAATCGGACCTCCGTGGGCCTGTAGTTCCACTACGTCTTCACCAGTAAAAGATTGTGGTCCCGGGAAAAAAAGCCCTATGCCGGCATCCAGAATAGCGCCATTAGTGTCTTTGAATTGGCAAAAATGCGCATGACGAGGTGTAAATTTATTGTCTGTAATTGCCTCGGCAATACTGAGAGACAATGGCCCGGATAGTCGAATAATTCCAATGCCGCCGCGACCGGGTGGAGTAGCAACAGCTGAGATAGTGCTGCTATCTACAGCAAATTGAGTGGTCATTTTGCAGCGAAATAGTAGACATAAACGCAGTTAGTTCTATGGAGAACCTTGTGCTTCGATTTGTCGAGTGATGACATATTGCTGAGCCATTGATAGTAAATTATTGACTACCCAATATAGAACCAGCCCGGAAGGAAACCATAAAAAGAAGAAAGTGAACATGACTGGCATCCACTGCATAATCTTAGCCTGCATTGGATCGGGGGGCGGAGGGTTGAGCTTTTGCATGAACCACATGCTCGCTCCCATCATTAAAGGAAGCACATAATAGGGGTCCATTACCGACAAATCATCGATCCAAAGAATAAAAGGCGCATGGCGAAGCTCTATGCTTTCCATTAGTACCCAATACAATGATATAAAAACAGGCATTTGAACAAGAATCGGCAGGCAGCCACCCATGGGATTAATTTTTTCTTTTTTATAAAGCTCCATCATTGCCTGAGACTGTTTTTGTTTGTCATCAGAAAACTGCTCGCGGATGTCTACGATTTTGGGTTGCACTCTGCGCATGTTAGCCATCGATCGATAACTGGTGGCCGATAGCTTGAAGAAACCAGCTTTGATCAGCATGGTCAATAGCATAATTGCGGCACCCCAATTGCCGACCAGAGAATGAATTTTGGTTAACAGCCAAAAAAGAGGTTGCGCAATCCACCACAGCCAGCCGTAATCGACACTAAGGTCTAAGTACTCTGAAATCTCCTGTAAACGGTATTGATCTTTGGGACCAGCATAAAATTGTGCAGTGACTGAACCACTGTTTCCAGGATCTAGAGTAAAAGTAGGACTGGTGAAACCGGCAATGTTAAATCCGGAAGAGGTCACCCGGGTGCTGTAAACATGGCTCTGGTTAGGATTCGGGATCCAGGCACTGAGAAAATAGTGTTGAATCATTGCAATCCAGCCGCCAGGTAGTTCGGCTTTGAATGGTTCATCTGCCATGTCGCTAAAACTGAACTTGGTGAAACGGTCATCTGGTTGGGTGATCGCCGCCCCTAGAAACGGTGCCATCCCCTGGCCGGAGGATTCAGCGGAGGGGTCGGCACTGCTGTCGCGCTTTATTTGTCCAAACAAGTTGGCCTGCCAGCGCGCATTGCTATTGTTTTCAATCTTGTATTGCATATCAATCAAATAGTCACCACGGTGCAGGGTAAATCGCTTAGTTACCTCTATACCGGTTCCGCTGCGCCAGTGAAGGTCAACCTCTAGTGAGTCCCGATCTTCGTCCATGGAAAAAGAAGCAGAGTCAGCAGTAAATATAGCGCGACTTTGACTGTCGATTCCGTCTGGTCCGACAAGTCCGCTCTGTGCGATATAGGTACGATTGGAATTTTTTTCTAATAGGACCAACGGGATGTCGGGGTTATCGAGTTTTTCCAGGTAGTTTGGAAGAGCTAGTTCTATGATGTCTCCGCCATTCAAATCAATTGCTATTTGCAGGGTGTCCGTGTGAATCTGAATGATTTGGCTGTTGTCGGTGAAGGAAGGGGAAGCTATGCTCTGCTCTTCTGGCAGCGGTTCTGTTTGAGGAATATCGTCTTGGCTCTGTGGGGGAGCTATCTGTGGAAGGTCTGAGGTAGTCGGGCTAACATCCGTATTGATAGTATTATTGATAACCCGTGGCGCCGAGAATGCTGACGCGGAAGTTTTGGCTTCTTTAAAAGAAGCCCACTCGGTTAGCAACATAAAAGAAAGTACAGCAGCTGCACCGATAAGCAAAAAGCGTTGCAAATCCATAGTCATTCAGTTCTTAGTGGGTGTGCTTAGATGGAGGTACGGGATCGTGTCCACCCTCGTGCCAGGGGTGGCACTTGGACAGCCGCTTTAGTCCGAGGTAGCTTCCAGCAATAAATCCATGGGATGCGATAGCTTGCTGTGCATAGCTCGAGCAACTTGGGTAGAAACGACAGTGGTTACCGAGAAATGGGCTTAGGCAGGCCTGGTAGCAACGGATAAGGAAGATGGATAGATGACGCATTAGATATCCTGGGTGGCCATTGTTTGTGACTTGAATGCGCTGCTGACAAGTTTCTGCCACTGTTGCCGCAATATAGATGAAAGCTGTGTACTATCCAACTCACCGAGGCCACGGCGAGACAGGAGCACTACATCTAAATTAACCTCACTTTGTCCGAGTGTGCGAAAAAACTCTCGAGATATTCGCTTGACCCTGTTCCTCTGTACAGCCAGACGCACATTCTTTTTAGCTATAACCAAGCCCAGGCGGTGGTTTGACCTATTGTTTATTCTGGCGAGTAACAATAGGTGCCGATGGGAGGCTTTAGCCTCTGTGCCCTTGAATACGCGGTTGTAGTCATTTGCTGTAAGTAAGCGCTTGCTTTTATTGAAAGAGTAATCCGACAAAGCCGCCCCTATCTCTCAGCGCTGCTCCTATTAGGCCGCCAGTCGCTTGCGACCTTTGGCCCGTCGCCGATTAATAAGGTGGCGGCCACTTTTTGTTGCCATACGAGAGCGAAAGCCATGGGTGCGTTTGCGCTTAAGGACGCTTGGCTGAAAAGTTCTTTTCATGATGATCTTCCAGGTAATGAATGTTGCTGACTCTCTGCTAATACCGTATTACAGTTGATCCGGCCACTGTACATTATTCGGTCGGAGAGCCCAGAGCCAAAAAAAGGTCGTGTATTCTAGTGAAATAGGCAAACTATTTCAATCTCCAAAGCATTATTTTTTGTCCTAGCACGATAAATATACCGCAACTTCCCAACGGGCGCATCGAGAGCTTGGGAAACGCAAGCGTAGGGTCGATTAGGAACCAGTAATGTAGCGGTTCACGGGAATTGACACACACATTTTCAATAAGATATCAACAGGATATCCACAGCTATCATTTTTCGAGAGACTTTCGTTAATACTGATTACAGATTGAGCTATAATTTGGTAACATATTGAAAAATAAGGGAAAAAAAATCGTCCAAATTCTTAATATTTTTGTGGATAACTTTGGATTTCGAGAGTATTATGCTGTCAGTGGCTTTCGCAAAGAGAGCCAGGTAATAAGATCATGATTTTTGGGGTTACACAAGAGACGGCAGACTTCACAGCTGCTGAACAGGGGGAGGTTTTGCCTGATATAATTTGGCAGCGGTGTGTCAACCGTCTTCAGGACGAGTTACCTTCGCAGCAATTCAACACGTGGATTCGGCCGCTTAGTGCTTCATCAAGTGGCGAGCAATTGAAACTGGTAGCGCCGAACAGGTTTATAAAGGATTTTGTCGCAGACAAATTTTCTGAACGTATTGGCGAGTTGGTACGGGAGTTTCAACCAAGTCAGTATATGGATGTGGTGCTGGAAGTCGGGGTTGTGACGCAAACAGCGGCGCCTCCAATAGCAGTAGGACAAAAAGTGGAAAGCCCCGTATCGTTCCCCAGCGCCACCCCGGTGGTTTCTGGTATGGCTGTGAGACGGGTCGATAGCGTTACCGACCCACGCCCGGTAAGGGGTGTAGGCGCTGCCACGGCGCGGAGGTTTAGCGAGGCGCCACGGAAGGTTGCTGTCGAAGGCGGTCTGCGGCACGAGCATCATTTGGTCGACAACTACACATTCGAGAATTTTGTCGAGGGTAAGTCGAACCAGCTGGCGCTAGCCGCTGCGCGTCAGGTAGCTGAGAATCCTGGTGACTCGTATAATCCGCTCTTTCTGTATGGCGGTGTAGGACTGGGAAAGACCCATTTGATGCACGCTGTTGGAAATGCGTTGGTAGAGAGGAACCCCGGGGCGACAGTGGTCTATCTGCATTCAGAGCGCTTTGTGGCAGATATGGTTAAAGCTTTACAACTAAACGCTATAAGCGATTTTAAGCGCTATTACCGATCGGTCGATGCGCTTTTAATCGATGATATCCAGTTTTTTGCCAAGAAGGAGCGCTCTCAAGAGGAGTTTTTTCACACATTCAATGCATTGCTCGAGGGCGGCCAGCAGATGATCCTGACCTGTGACCGGTACCCAAAGGAAATTGTCGGCCTGGAGGAGAGACTTAAGTCTCGGTTTGGTTGGGGCCTTACGGTTGCCGTTGAGCCGCCTGAGCTAGAGACACGGGTAGCCATTTTGATGACTAAGGCCGCACAGGCTGGGGTTGATTTGCCTCCAGCAGCAGCTTTTTTCATTGCTCAACGGGTGAGATCGAATGTTCGAGAGCTCGAGGGGGCGCTTAAAAGAGTGATAGCAAGTGCTCGCTTCATTGGAAGAGCAATAGATATTGACCTCATTAAGGACAGCCTTAAGGATCTGCTGGCTTTACAGGATCGACAGGTCAGCCTGGACAATATTCAGCGTACGGTTGCAGAGTACTATAAGATAAAGGTTGCTGATCTAATGTCCAGAAGGCGCAGCAGGTCGGTTGCACGACCCAGGCAAGTAGCTATGGCGCTTGCCAAGGAACTAACTAATCACAGCCTTCCAGAGATTGGCGACAGTTTTGGCGGAAGAGATCACACGACAGTTCTACATGGATGTCGTAAAATTAAGGAGTTAAGAGAGTCTAATTCAGATATTCGGGAGGATTACAAGAACCTG
Organism: Halieaceae bacterium; assembly: GCA_018657645.1. GTDB lineage: Bacteria > Pseudomonadota > Gammaproteobacteria > Pseudomonadales > Halieaceae > JBALVT01. Next base: position 14,289 of record JABHWT010000223.1, read on the forward strand.
CTCCGGTCACTTACAACGTAGGCAAGCAGCGGTTGGGCGTGGTAAGCTGTTGTCATGGTTGAGCGGGCTGCCAGCATAAAACCCTTTAAAAACAATGAGTTAGAGATCGCTAGCTAAGGATGCATTGCATATGAAATTCGCTATTTTGCGAGATAGTTTGATAAAGCCCTTGAGTCTGGTTGCGGGCGTCGTGGAGCGGAGGCAAACGCTTCCCATTTTGGCGAATGTTCTCCTGGTGCTCGAGGGCGATAGGCTGTCTCTGACTGGCACGGACCTGGAGGTTGAGCTGATTGGGCGCGTACAGGTAAAGTCGAGTGGTGAGGCCGGTGAGATCACGGTTCCAGCGCGCAAATTGTTAGAGATTTGTAAGTCTTTGCCGGAGGGCTGTGAGATAAAGTTCAGCTCGCTCGACAGCAAAGTCACTGTAAAGTCCGGGCGTAGTCGGTTTACACTCGCAACTTTGCCGGCCTCTGATTATCCGAATATTGAGGATACTGGAGGACCCCATCGGTTTACTTTAAAGCAAGGTCAACTAAAAAGATTAATCGACAGGACTAGCTTCGCGATGGCGCAGCAGGATGTTAGGTATTATCTAAACGGGATGCTGTGGGAGATACAGTCAAATAGATTGCGCGTTGTGGCAACCGATGGCCACCGATTGGCTATGTGCACATTGCCATCAGAGCTGCATTTGGCGGAGGACACCCAGGTGATCTTGCCGCGAAAAGGGGTAATCGAGTTGTCGAGGTTGTTAATGGACGACGACGAGGACATAGCAATAGTAGTAGGGGATAACCACGTTAGAGCCGCCACATCTGATTTTTCATTCACGTCTAAGCTAGTCGATGGAAAGTTTCCGGATTATGGACGGGTGTTGCCTAATTCACCGGACAAGACTGTACTGGGCGACAGGCAGGCATTGCGGCAAGCCTTCAGCAGGACATCGATTCTGTCTAACGAAAAGTATCGGGGCGTGAGGTTGAAGTTGTCGGAGGACAGCCTGGAGATAGTGGCTAATAATCCGGAGCAGGAAGAGGCTGAGGAATTTGTGTCAGTCGAGTATAAGGGCAGCGCCCTCGAGATGGGGTTTAACGTCAGTTATTTGTTAGATGTACTGGGGGTTTTGAGTGGGGACGTGATTCAGTTGTCTCTTTCAGACCCAAATAGTAGTGCGCTTTTGGAGGAGAAGGAAGGGGGCGACTCGCTTTACGTGGTTATGCCCATGCGTCTCTAGGTTGTGCGGAGCATTGTTTGTAGGTTTTGCAGATTGTGTTTCTCGGTACAGAGTAACGGAGATCCGACTGCTATGTTTATAGACCTTTTCTAAGCACTCGGGATTCGTGTTTCTCACCGAGTTGAAAATTGAGAGCGTTCGAAATTTGCAGGCGGTTAGTTTGGCGAGCCTGCAAAAAGTAAACGTGTTTTACGGAAGCAACGGTAGCGGAAAGACGAGTGTTTTGGAAGCCGTTCATTTACTCGGCATGGCAAGATCCTTTCGTGATGTTCGAGTGAAGACCGTGATCTCCCACGGGCAGCACGATTGTACCGTATTTGGAAAGATCCGCCAGAGGCCCGATGTTTCGCTGGTTCCAGTAGGCGTGCAGAGAAGTCGAGACGGAGATGTTTCCATTCGGGCCGGACAGAATTCTGTGCATTCAGTCGCGGAGCTGGTTGAGTATTTGCCACTTCAGGTTATTTGTGCTGACAGTTTCAGTTTATTGGGTGGTGCACCTGGCGTTAGACGAAAGTTCCTGGACTGGGGTGTGTTTCACGTGGAACTCGGATTTTACGATGAGTGGCAGAAATTTCGGCGATGTCTGAAGCAGCGCAACAAGTTGATTCGAAGCGGAAACGTAGCGGCCGCAGAGCTATCGGTATGGACTCGAGATCTCGCGCACAGTGGCGTAGCGATTACCAAAAAGAGGTCGGATTACTACGAAAAGCTTGCTGAGGCGTTTCGCTGTACTATGACGCTACTCTCGCCAGAGTTGGACGGACTGGAGCTGAGACTGATCGCGGGATGGGATCGAACTCGGACATACCTGGAAGTACTGGAGGCTTCAACATCCAGCGATCTGGAGAGAGGGTACACGCAGGCAGGGCCGCAAAGGGCGGACTTACGAATACTAGAGAGAGGACGAGTAGCGTCTGAAGTCCTATCGAGAGGGCAACAAAAATTGGTTGTTTGCGGACTTAAGATAGCTCAAGGACGGGTAATGTCGGAGGTTAGAGGCGTTCCATGTGTCTACCTTGTGGACGACCTGCCTTCCGAGCTCGATGTCGAGCACAGTCGCAGAGTGTGCCGGCTGCTGGAGGAGTTGCAAGCACAGGTGTTTTTGACTTGTATTGACAGGGAACAGATAGCCTCTGTTTGGCCAGAGAGATCCATGTTGAAAACGTTTCACGTGGAACAAGGTGCTGTAACTCCTGACAATGACTGCGATGACTAACCGTATAGAGCAATGCACTAGTTAATTAAACTGAGCAGAGTTATAACTATGAATGAAAACGAACAGAACTACGATTCTTCAAGTATAAAAGTACTAAAAGGACTGGACGCGGTGCGCAAACGTCCAGGGATGTATATCGGTGACACTGATGACGGCACCGGGCTACATCATATGGTCTTTGAAATCGTCGACAATTCTATCGATGAGGCGCTCGCGGGACACTGCAGCCAGGTAAATATAGTAATTCACCCGGATGAGTCCGTTTCGGTTAGTGATGATGGACGCGGCATCCCTACGGAGATGCACGAAGAAGGCGTTTCTGCAGCGGAAGTGATCATGACCGTACTGCATGCCGGAGGCAAGTTTGACGACAATTCATACAAAGTATCGGGAGGGCTACATGGTGTGGGAGTATCCGTAGTAAACGCACTGTCGAAGGAATTGGTTCTTACCATTCGGCGCGAGGGAAAAATGTTCGAGCAAACCTATTGCCATGGCGTTCCCCAGGCGCCCTTGCTGGAAGTTGGTACAACAGAGACATCGGGCACTACCGTGCGGTTTACTCCCTCTGAAGAGACGTTTACTAATATACAGTTTCACTTTGATTATCTGGCTAAAAGGCTGCGAGAGTTGGCCTTTCTAAACTCAGGTGTTTCCATTTTGCTAAAAGATGAGCGCTCCGGAAAGAAGGAAACGTTCAACTATGAGGGCGGCCTCAGCGCGTTTGTCTCCTTCTTAAACAGCAACAAAGCAGTGGTAAACAAGGTATTTCATTTCCAGGAGGTAAGCGGCGATGCAATAGACGTAGAGATAGCATTGCAGTGGAATGATTCCTTTCAGGAGAATATATTTTGCTACACCAACAACATACCTCAAAGGGATGGGGGCACGCATATGGCGGGCTTTCGTGCTGCTCTAACCCGAAATTTGAACAGCTATATAGAGAAAGAAGGTATTGCAAAAAAGGACAAAGTGAACACGACGGGCGATGATGCTAGAGAAGGGCTTACGGCCATAGTCTCCGTGAAGGTGCCCGACCCCAAGTTTTCGTCGCAGACAAAGGATAAACTCGTTTCCTCGGAAGTTAAAACAGCTGTCGAGCAAGCAATGAATACGCACTTTACTGACTACCTGCTCGAGAACCCTCAGGAGTCAAAGCTAATTGTTGGAAAAATGGTGGACGCGGCCCGAGCCCGAGAAGCCGCTCGCAAAGCACGGGAAATGACCCGGCGCAAGGGAGCGTTGGATATAGCGGGGCTGCCAGGAAAGCTGGCAGATTGTCAGGAAAAAGACCCGGCCTTGTGTGAAATATACCTGGTTGAGGGCGACTCTGCAGGAGGTTCGGCTAAGCAGGGTAGAAACCGGAAATACCAAGCGATATTGCCCCTTAAGGGCAAAATACTGAACGTTGAGAAAGCGCGGTTTGATAAAATGCTGGGATCCGCGGAGGTTGGCACAATTGTTACTGCACTAGGATGTGGAATTGGCAAAGAAGAGTTCAACCCCGACAAACTGCGATATCACAGCATAATAATAATGACTGATGCAGATGTAGATGGGTCCCATATTAGAACCCTCTTGCTTACGTTCTTTTTCCGACAAATGAAGGAGCTTATAGAGCGGGGACACATCTTTATCGCTCAGCCTCCTTTGTACAAAATAGCGAAGGGTAAACAACACCAATACCTAAAAGACGACGACGCATTGAACGTCTACCTTACGCAATCGGCCCTGGAAAACGCTGCAGTGTACGTAAATCCAGATGCGCCGCCAATCAACGGTCCCGGTCTGGAAACACTGGTGGAGCAATATCGCTCCGTTTCCACCACCATTGAACGACTTTCCAGGTTATATTCAGCCGACGTGCTGTGGCAGATGGTCTACGGTGAGTCCTTACAACTGGAGGAAATGACGAATGAACGCACCGTCGAGCACTTTGTGTCAACACTAAGTGAGCGCTTACATACCATGTCTGAACAAGGAACAGGTTATTCAGCGGTGGTTCGTAGGGACCCGGAACGCGGCCTATTCTTCCCCGTTGTCAAATTATTATCACACGGCGTGGAATCGGAAACCGAATACCACCACGAGTTTTTTGCCTCTGCGGAGTACCGCAACCTTGTTTCCCTTGGCAAAATCCTGAACAACCTGATTGATGAAGAAGGTTACGTACAACGTGGGGAAAAGGTTTTTCACACTCGAGACTTTGCGGAGGGACTGGATTGGCTTATGGCGGAAGCGCGCAGAGGTTATTCGATTCAGCGCTACAAAGGCCTGGGTGAAATGAACCCGAACCAGTTGTGGGAGACTACGATGGATCCAGATGTTCGTCGGATGTTAGTGGTTACTATAGAGGACGCTATTGCTGCTGACCAAATATTTACAACGCTTATGGGTGACAATGTCGAGCCACGTAGGGAATTTATCGAGACCAATGCCCTCTCGGTGGCCAATTTGGATGTTTAGCTATGCCAGATTGTTATAGTAGATTAATCTGCAGGCCATCAATTGCCTCAAGATGGGGTCAAGGCAGGGTATAATGTCAAATAGCGCGGAGGAACCTTCGGCGCAACCCACGATGTCCTCGCGCGAATTGAACAAATCTGTTGTTTATATTGATCGCTCAAGCAACAGGATTCTGGATGCTAATCCGGCTGCGGCCCACTTGCTAAAGACAGATCAGGCGGCACTACTCAACACTGACTGGGCTGAACTATTTTTCAACCTGCAATCCGACAATCCATTGGTGCAGGCAATCCAAGCAGGGGTAAGTACACACTTACCCCCCACATTGGTCACACTGCGAAGCCGCGCAGAAATCGCCATTAGCGGTTTTGTTTTGCCACTACCCTACCAGGGACGTCCGGCTCTCAAATTATCCCTGCGGGAGTTGATGACAGACCAGGTCCGTGAGCTTATCGCAAAAATAGACGGGTCGGATACAATTGCTGTTTTAGGCGTGGATCAGCTGGCCTACGGCGCTGACTGGACGGTCCACAGTACAGCCCTGTTAATGATGGACTTGAGATCCAGTGTGCTGGAGATTGTCCGAGCTCAGGATATCGTATCCATGCCATTGGGCGCTAGTCTCACCATTGTTCTGAGGGAAACTGGCTCTGATGCTGCGCTGGACATCACCAAGGCACTACTCTCCCACATACGCTCGATACCGCCCAAACACGGTAGCATTGCAGCCAATGCCTGCGTCCGAATAGGTATTACTCAAAAAGGCAAAAATCAGAGTGCTCTGGCAGCACTGCTTGAGGCAAACGGCGCTCTTAGCAGTGTGCAGAGCACCAGCCAGCTAGAGCGAATTCGAGTCGCCGGTGTTGGTGATACCCGGTTTATAGCGGGCAACCTCTCATACACCGATGGTATCTTTGGAGGGGGCCAGTTTGGCAAAGGCTATACAAGGTACCTGAACCAGCTAAAAAAACTGTTTAGTGAGACTGAAAAGCCACAAAGCCGTAGTTTGCGCAATATCCTATTTCTGACTTTGAAACAGAATGGCGTGCTAAAAATGGCCATCTACCGTAGAAACTCGGAGGACAACTTCAACCTCGCAATCGCTGGGGAGTCGACCGAAACCGGGCAACAAGTCATCGCTGAGGCCCAACTTCCAAAAATTTTATTGGCGAGGTTGGCTGGTCTGACGCCAGACCAACTGGTAGACAATAATTTCATCCAGGTAGCCCTAAACTCCCAATGGGTGTATCCGATTGTGTACGAGAAGGAGTGCATTGGATTCCTTTTCCTGCAAGTAATCGAGTCAAATGACCTTGACGTTGCTCGTTTTTCGCTGGATATGGAAGCAATTCGCTACATATCGAGGGAGGTATTGCGTCTTCCTGGTTGGCGTACTGCATCGAATACAGTGAAAGCAAAAACGCGCTCCGTGGCCAATTCAGAGCCCGATACAACGGTAGAGCAAGGCTATGTCGGGGACAATATGGAAGGCGCTGTCGATCAGGCTACATTCCTTGCAAAAGTTGATATGCCTCTTGCCATAATCGGTCCCAGAGGCACCGGAAAAATGTACGTTGCGAAGGTGGTTCACCAGATATTTGGTGGCGCACCGGATATGCTTGTAGTGATCGACTGCAGGGAGTTTCGCAACAGGAGTGAGGCAATTGTGCGTATAGCATCAGAGTTGAGCGAGGCTGAGGGCAAAACACTGGTATTCAAATCGCCCCACCTGATGAAGCTTGATGCTCAGGAAAAACTCGCTCGTCAACTCGCTACTAGAACACTGGCAGGTGTAAGTCCACCCCAATACCTGCCAAACGCGAAATTTGTAGCATTGTTTCCCGACCGTCTGGAGTATCTGCACAAGCATGCAGGACTGAGTGAAAGGCTAGCCAGTGTTTTTGCGGGGTACCCAATCAATGTGCCGCCAATACGTGATCGAAAGCACGCGGTCTTGCGCTGGGCTCACAAAATACTAAGTCAGGAGTGTGCCGATCGGGGGCGCCGTGTTCAAGGATTTACTCCTGATGCAGAACAGGCAATGTTACTGCACGACTGGCACGGAAACATTAGCGAGATGCGTCAGCGCATCGCGAGCGCGCTAGACAATACACACAATGATTGGATTACCCCGATAGACCTCGGTATTTATGGAGGCATATCCATTGCTGAAACGTACTCACCCAGCTCGTTTCTCGAGGCAGCGGGTGAACAGACAAATGATCAGACAGAATACAGCCCCACCGTTCTGCAAGAGCTGGATTCTGCGCTTGGTGAAGCAGTGAATAACGTTGTGGTGGGAGATACAGCTAAACCTCTGGGAGCATGGTTGGTGGATGAATTAGTATTGGCAGTCAGAGCGAGATACCCTGGCGATCTGCGCAGTGCAGCACAATTCATGCATACCAAACCGAGAAATTTTGATAGATGGATGGCAAAAATAGACATGCGCGAAAGAGACCGGTTAAGTAGCGCGGCGTGGAGAGAGCCGCGTCGACTATTGAAATCGTGGGTAAGGGAAGCTTCGATTCCATCAGAATCTCCGCAGGAGTCCATGCAGGAGATTCTTATGGCGCACTTGGAAAATCATAGCGCTACGATCAGCGTCCGGACACGAGCAAAAATTATAGGAGTATCCATACCAACCTATCAAAAGCGATATGAAAAATATAAGAAGAAAGTATAGAAAGTGCATTTAACCGGGAGTAAGTGCTTATGCACAAAGAATCAGACGGAGAAGAACCTTTATCAAGTTTGAAATCCGAAATGAAATCTTCAAGCAAAACAGTACAGGATTATGCTACAGAGTACAGTCGAATTGCAGAACCGGAATTGCCGATTAGTTCCGGTTTTTCAGCTCGCCTGAATATGCTATGGGACCTTGCTGGAGCAGTTCCATCCCAAACGGAAGGTCGCGTACTAGGCATCATGGGAATCAACAGCAACTGGCGTGAAAGCGACGTTAGAAGTTGGCTACAAAGAGATGTTTTACCGCCGCGACTAGAGCTGCACAACATAGTAAAATTTTTGGTTAACCAACTGCAGGGAAGCCACAACGTCCTGCGCTGGGAGGCGTTTTTAATCTATGGTTCACCCATTGTCCCCTCACCCGTCGATACTCTTATGTATCGAGAAGATCAAGCAAGGAGGGATATTGCGACGATGATATTCGCTCAGATTACGGAGAAATATCAGATTCCTCCCTCCGCTTATCAAGCGGAAGTTGCGTTTCAGCGGTGTTTGACGTTCATGCACAATTTAAATATTTACGAACTCCGTGATTTTCAACCAGGGCATATGGAGCCGTTTAAAAACTACATGTTTCCGAGTACAAAGAAATAGCGATGAAAGTGCTACCCGACAGTGCCTCTTCTGGGGCTAAAAAGTGCAAAGCTCCCATTGAGTAACAACACAAAATAAGAGTCCCGAAGCAGCAAGTGCACAATAGAACAGGCCGCCCTCTGTTTTTTATCTTGTCGTGAGCAACTCCCCTGCACGTACTACAAAGACCAATCAAAGAGAGCCTATTCCAGGTGATGATCCCTCTGACGTTGGACAAGTAGGCCAACGCATACCCTTTCACGACTAATTCCGAAAAAAGAAGAGATAATCTGGAAATCTCCAGTTTTTTGTTGAAGGCTTTGCCAAGTGAGCAAATACTATATTGGAGCGAGGGCCATGTTGAGGCTATACCGTAGGGCTAGTCATCATAGAAAGAACCGAGGAATGAAAATGACGGATCAGATAGAGCAGCTTGACGTTACCGGAGTAAAGGTAGCGGTGGTAGACGATGCTAAGACCATTCGGATGATGATGACCCATGCGCTCAAGGGCATGGGCTGCGAAGTGGAGTGTGCGGAGGATGGGTACAAGGCATTGGGAATGCTTCGACGCTTCAAGCCGGATCTCATTTTCCTGGATATCACTATGCCGGAGTTGGATGGCTACCAAACCTGCACTCTGATTCGCAACGCAGAAGAAACGCGAAATACGCCGGTAATTATGCTGTCCTCCTCGGATGGAATATTTGACATTGCCAAGGGGCAGGCTCGTGGCGCCACGGCCCACGTAACCAAGATACCGCCACTGAGCGTTCTACGTGAGCTCATTCACAGCAACACCAAAACCAGGAAGGCTGCGTAATTTATGGCTCTCTCTACATTACAGTCTCTTCACGCTCTGGAGAAAAACTACATACTGGAGTCAATAATATCGCCGGAAATAAGCGGCGATGTAATGCAGTGGGTGGGCACTTCGCTGAGTATAGCGGGAACGCCCTTGCTGGTGGGCGAGGGGGAGTTGGAAGAAGTAATAGAGACCCCCCCATTAACGGTAATTCCTGGCACTAAACCCTGGGTACTGGGGATGGCCGGCCACAAGGGCAGCCTGTTACCCATTTTCAGTGGTGACGCGCTGTTTCGAAGGGAAGTGTATACCGGGAGGCCGCGTGATTATTGCATGGTTGTACGTCGTCCAAGCTACTACTTTGGACTAACACTTAGCGGTATTGAAAGGGATCTGAAATTTCCCATTGAACAGCGAATTATGGATCACCCGATAGACGTAGACTTCTCACCTTTTTGCCTGGGTGGATTTGAGCACCTGGGTCGTTTTCTGGCAATTCTTGACATTGAGAAATTGGTCGGAGATAGCGGATTTTCGAATGCCTCAGCAACAACGCGAAATTCAAGCGAGGGAAATATTGATGATTAAAAAACTAGGCAGAGGCGCTTCTATCCACTGGATGGCGGCTATGATTATAGGAACTATGACCTGCCTGATCGGCGCAGTTTACACAATCTACAAAGTCCAGTCAGAGCCTGATAAGGACCAAGCTTACCATCTGATGGTGGATGAAATGCGCCTCTTGTCGCAGCAAATAGCATCCGCGGCTGACACTACCGGAAATGTAGGCAAGTTATCATTCTCGGAACTGAGCGCCTATGCGGTGCAATTCGAATCTCTGCTTGAAGAGCTAAAAGCAGATGATCTGGTCGACGAGACAAGTGAAATTGATAGCAGCTGGCAGCCAATCAGGGAGGCCACGAAAGTGCTCTTGCAAGCTGAATCGGACGCTGTACTAGTGCATGAGGTGCTATCGGAGTTCAAGCAGAACCTCGGCCCAATTCAAAGTGAACTGACCGCTGTGGTGGATACTCTCGCACGCCTACCCGCTGACGTGAATTCGGCTATTGCGGTCCAGAAGATGCTGTGGCTGACCGAGCGCATAGTCATCAATATGGGCGAAATAGCAGAGGGTGGTAGAGGGAGCGAGGCATCGACGGAAGCGTTTCGCGAGGATACTACGAGCGTGGTCCAGCTGATCGATGCTTTAAAACAGGGTAATCAGTCCATGGCTATACAGCAGGTAAAAGATGCCCGGGCAATCCTGTCAATCAACACAGTATCTGAACTCTTTTCGGGAGTATCTAACACCGTTGATCCAATTGTGGCGGCATCAACTGAACTTCGTAGCGCCGCAAGAGTTCGCATGGATATTGCTAAGTCCATAGTGCCACTTGCCGATTCACTGGCTGCCTTTGCTTTGGCGATCGAACGGCACTCTGAATCTGGATCCCAAAAGGGGATATCCCTGATGGCGCTATTTGGTGCACCCGGCATTGTAGCAATTGGGTTTCTGATTGTTCTGTATCGTAGTCAACGACGTCGTGTCTTGTATACAGAGGAGGGCGTCTCGGAAATCAAAGGTGCATTAGGGAAAATAGCAGAGGGCGATCTAACAGTGTTGGTATCCGAAGAGAACACAGTGACAAAGGACATTGCACGTGGCATCAATGCATCAACTGAGCGCCAACGCCAATTGATTCGAAATATCAGAGCGCCTTTTCAGGTGTCTGTCGAGGAAATTAACAAGATAGGTAAAACTGCCTTGGAACAAGTGAACAAAGGTGAGGAGCTTACCCGCTCGGTTATAGAATCGACGACAGCCGCTACTGAAATGGTGCGAACCAGCGAGGAGATTAAAAGCTCTACCTTTGAGGCCGCCAGGGCATCTGCTCGCAACAGCGAACAGGTCGCCCGTGGTTACGAACTGACCAAGGACATGTCCAAGGCATCAGTGCATGTTCGTGAATCAGTACAGGAAACATCAAAGTCGGCTAAAAGGCAGGGGGAGTTGATACAGTCGGTGACTACAGCGGCAGAGTACATTCAGGCTCTGAATACCAAGATATCAGTAGTGGCGATTAACACGCGTATAGAAGCGGAGAAAGCCGGTGAACACGGCAGGCCGTTTCTAGCGATCGCAGAGGCAATTGGCGAGCTTTTGAGAGAAGCAGAAGAGGAGGGACGTAAAATAATATCGGAAGTACGAATGCTCCAGAATATGTCTGCGGAAAACCTTGAGAGCATGGAAAACACCGTTGGTACCGTTGTGACTATTCTAGAGTACATAGAGAGATTGGATAGCTCGCTGGAGGGTATCAACGATGGATCAACGGCGATTACAGCGATTATTACATCCGTTGATGATGCAGCCGGTCAGTCCGCTGATAATGCCCAGCACATGAACAACTCCATGGCGGCAATTCGAAAGCGCAATATCGACATCAGCGCCTACAGCAAATACACACAAGGAGGTGTTAGCAGCTTAAGAAAGTCAATGCGCAATGTAGCTGAAAATTTGAGTCAGTTCAGAATTCGGGAAGGAGAGGTGGCCAATACAGCAGCAGCTTCAGCAGTTGATGAGCTTGGACATATCCAGGAAATTGCAAAGATCTACAGGGAAGATGAAATGACAGCATTGGAATCACAGGCCAGGCGTAGGAAAAGCGCATTTGTATGAGTGCTGTTCCAGCAAGTCATGAGCAACCCATTACCTGTGATCAATTGGTGCTGCTGTCACAGCAACTGCGTGATAGAGCGGGCATTACCATAGACAGCCCACATTCAATTATTGAACACACCGTTCGAGGTCGCATGGCAGCGCTAGGAGTTGCTGAAATAGGGGAGTATCTCGCCCTGTTTGATGACAGTATCAATGCACGAGCAGAATGGTTGGCACTGATCGACTTACTCACAATCAAGGAAACACGCTTTTTCCGCCAACCAGCGGCGCTCGAAGGAATAGCAGTTTATCTCAGTGAACTTATTGCTCAGGGCCAGGCGCCCAGGGAACTGACGATCTGGAGTGCGGGATGCTCAACCGGGCAGGAGCTCTACTCTATGGCAATGGTCATAGATCAGGTCTTGCATTTACGAAACATCTGGTTTGAGTGGCAGGGAATAGGCACCGATATCAGCTTTTCGACCCTTAGCCTAGCCAATCGCGCGACCTATCAGGAAAGCGATGCTTTAACAATTCCAGCAAAATATCGATCGCGATACGTTGACAGGGTAGGCGAAAACCAATGGCAGGTATCCAGGGAGATCAGGGAGCGAATACACTTTTTTCAAAGTAATTTGCTGCACGTAAATAGCGCACCTGATATGGGATTCAATATTATTTTTTGCCAAAATGTTTTGATTTACTTTGAGCGAGATAGACGTCACTGGATCATCGACCGACTGGTGGAACGACTAAGACCAGGCGGGCTTCTGGTACTGGGCGCGGGCGAAGATGTGCATTGGACAAACACAGAGGTGTGCCGAGTCTCATGGCCTGGTGTTTGTGCCTTTCGAAAAACACAGGAGGCTTTACACAATGGCAGGTAGGACAGATATCGTATCTCTTAAGTGGGTCATTGGCCTAATGAACAAGCAGGCTGAAATTGCCGAAGCAGCTCTGGTTGATTACAGCAAGGAGCCTGGCAGAAAGAGAGCTTTGTTGCAGTGCATGTGGGCGATACACCAGATTACATCCACGCTTCGCGCCTTAGGTATTAAAAAGGGTGAATTGCTCTCCGTTGAGATGGAGCGCAGCCTCAATGCTCTATACAAGGAAAAAGTGGTGGGGGAGCGACGAAAGCTCACCATGGGGGGACTAATGCAGGCACTGAAGGTGCTGCCTGCCTATCTGGCGCATACGCAGACTGTGCGACAGGATACCGGAAGAGGGTTGGAGCCGTACGTCAACGACTTGCGCCGTTGGGTAGGAGAACGGCCAAGACCACAGGCCTTTTTCTTCCATATGGATATTGCAGAGAATGTGGGAATTACTGCGGATGCCAAACCGGCATCAGATGATGAAATAAAAAGTCGCGCTAATGTAATGTTAGCCCTGTACCTTGAAATGGCAAAATCTGCTCTGCGCAAACGCAATGTTGGTGACAGCATGAAGACGGTTGCACGAATTGCCCGAAAAATGCAGCTACTTTTCTCTGGAACCGAGACGGAACGATTCTGGCTGGTTCTGGTAGGTATATGCGAGGGCATTGCCGGGGGCCTGATAATACCGGATGAATGTATAGCTCAGGTATTCAAAGCAGGTGCCTTCACGATTAAGTATGCCAGGGAAAACGGAGCGCAGATTGACCCATCGGCTGACTATAATAGCCATCTTCAGCATATGTTGTACTACATTGCATCGAGCCGTGCCCGACCCGTTCACATTGCAAACATTCGAGATGTGTTTGGAATTAATGAAAATACAGTTGAATCCTCCTCTGCCGGCCTGGTGCATATAGACGCATTGATCACCGCGCTAAGCGGTGCTTTGGAGCAACTCAATGGCGTTGTTGACTACATTACATCAAATGACCTTACGGTAGCGGCAATAGCCGGAGGAGAGCTAGATGGGACAGCAGCTCTTGATGGTATTGAGGGCGCCCAGGATCGATTGAGTGCTGCGGGGCAAGAAGCACATGCAGAATCGCTACAAGCAGTGCATTCCAAGCTGCGCAATTTGTACAATGGCACGTACAGTAGTGACACGAACCAACGGGAGCAAGTGATCAACGGCATTGTGCGCGGTATCGTGGACGTAAAACTTGACCTGGAATACAAGCTGGAACATGGAGTTTGCAGTTCTTTCTATAGCAAAGAGTTTGAGCTTCGTGAAAGTGTCGTATCTGCTACCTTCACTCAAATGGGGTTGGTAGAGGATCATCTGCACGTGATTCTAAGGCGCAAGGCCTTGGCCAATGCGCTGGAGAAGAGACCACAAAATGCGCAAAGTCTGATGAATTTGACTCTCGCTCTTCATCGGTATCTCAATAAATCAGATCAGGGGCATAAAGAACTGCGAGCCGCCGTTAATGAAGCTGATAACGGAGAGGTGGATATTGATTGGTTTTACGATCTAGCCAAAAAGTTTTGTGGCCAGCTACAGGATATCTCGGAGGCAGAGGCCATTGGCCTATCGACTCAGTTGCTGAGTGAGATTTCTGGCGCATTGACTTTCGCTGGTATGGAGCGAGAGGGACTTGTTATTGAACAATGTCGGCGGTGGCTAATTGCTGCGGGTGAAGCCCAAAGCGTGCAGGAAGATGAGGCCTTTCGCTGCTTCGCAGACGCATTTGCACAAATAGAGCTACACCTGCAGCGCTCGGTGCTAGACCCTCTGGATGACACCTCCCATATGCTGGCTTTTGCCGAGCAAAGAGCCGGAGAACTAGACAACTGGATCCAGGAATACGCCAGTGGGGTCGAGGTAATTGCGCTGATGGAGCCGGAGATTCCAAGAGAGAGTCAAAACGATGAAATCTACGCAGAATATCATGCTGTGTTTATAGAGGAGTCGGAGGAGTTGGTTGCCGACCTTACACATCTGTTTGGTATATGGACACTGGACCCGGAACCCAATCACTACCTGCGAGATATGCGTCGACATTTCCATACATTCAAAGGTAATGGCAGGGCTGTTGGAGCTAATACTCTCGGCGAGTTGGGGTGGGCGGCGCAGGATCTGCTCGACCATATCCTCAACGGAGATCTGAAGCCGGGGGATGAGATTCAAGCCCTCATCGCTGAGGTTATAACTACCTTGCCGGCACTGGTCGCATCTTGTAAGGGGAGTCCGGAGTTCGACGTTAGTAATACTCGAGCGCTGACTGAGAGGTGCTTTCGTATGACCCGAATGGATAGCAGTGACCTGGCAGACAGCCTTCCAAAATCAGAGGGGGCAGTCAACCCAACGGTGGGAATAGCGAGTCAACTCCCGGTTGTTGAAACAGTAGGACATTGACAGTGCACTGGATGGCCCGCGTAACGGAACAATGGAGATAAATCGTGTTACTTGACGAAGAGCAAATAGCCACCCCTATTGACCGGCTCCAGGACGAACCTGCTGAAGGGTATGACGAATCGCTAATGTGGCTGCTTGAAAAAGATCTATCCGATCCTGCGGAGACACTGTTTACATTAGTGGAAGAGGATTTTAGCGAGCCCTTGTTGACCGAATCTGAGACAGAAGTTGCCGGGCGACCGATGGTGGGAGAGGCTAGAGAAGGGGGTGATATCTCGGACTTCTTGGAGGAGGAGATTGTCATGACTTCTGTGGGGGCTAGTTGCGACATCTATAGAGAGCCCAGTGTTGAAAGCGGGTCGATCGAAACTCAGACAAGTACCGAGCAGCCTTTACCTTTGCCCATATATCACGCTGAAAACCGAAGGGTAGGCACACGATGCGAGGATGCGGCCGTGGTGGATGGTATGGACATACTGGGACCGATTGAGGATGACGAGACAGGCCAGTGTATAGCCATCCAGAACAACAGACGCGAGGCTTACACATCGCCTCGTAAGCCGAAGGAGCTTGCCAGCACACCAGAGTCGCAACCTGAAGTAGATATTCATCCGCTAATTCCCGTCGGTTCCATCGATACCGATGACGTGTCGGACGCAGGCGAATCCAGGGCGACAAGTGGTGATATATGTGACTATATTGCCCGCACCCGGTTGCCGGTTGATGAAGCGGAATTTGATGAATATCTGTTGCATGGACAGTATCTTAACAATCAGAAATTCGAAGTTGATGACCTTCTTGTTCAAGTAACTGAAGGCATAGCTTCTGTAGATCCCAGCACCGATATTGCTATCGACTATCACCCCGACTTTTGTGCACCAGATGAATTTGAAGAGCGCTTTGTCGGTGATATCACCGCAGTAATTGGCATGGCAATGGAGGAGATTACAGATTCTATTGAAGCGCAGCGAGCGCTTCAGGCTCAGGATGTCGGGACAATCTATGCTGAGTTTATGCTGGGCTTTGATGCCGAATCGACCAGTCAGTGTACGGCCGAGGGTTATGCTCCATTGGCAGAGGTATGTTTACAGCAGCCAAGGGCATTACTCTGCTTGCAGCAGGAGCAGCTCGATGCCATTTATATTCGATTGTCACACGCCGAGCTAGCCGGAAACTGGAACCATTTCCTGATCAACGACCACGCCACGCGCTCAAGTGAAGAAGACGCTGAGGGAGCTGATGTGGAGGGAACCGATATCCTTCCCTTAGAAGCTGAGAAGTCTGAGGAAGAAGTAGGATTTGATGAGGATATTTTTTCGATAGATCTTTCAGACGAACTGACGGCCTCCTCAGAATCAGATTATGCCGATCTCGATGAATTACTAGAGAGCCTTGCCGGGCGCGAAGAGGATTGTGGAGATATCTGTGGAGTGGCGGTAGATGAATTCCAGGAAGAAGTCACGGTGCCGTCCCAGAAGGATGACTCAGAGCCTACCCGTGGCCATATGAGTCGATCCAACCCGACTGATATGTCCTGGTGCATACCCGCTGACATTGCATTCAACCATACAAGTCGCAGCGGTGCCGAAATTTTTGCAGATTTTCTCGATTCGTTTATAGAGGAAGGGGCCTGTGAGCTTGAAAAACTTGAAGATGCAATAGGTGAATGGGAGGACGATGCGGCCCTGGAGACGGCATATGCAAACATTCCGCGCATTCTGCATAACTTGAAGGGAATTGCGAAAGGTGTGGGTCTACAGTGCTATGGCACTCTGATTCATAACTTTGAAACTTTACTAGATGCGATGATGCGCCCGCAGGCCGGGGAGGAAGAAGTCTATTTTCAGATTGTCAATGTCTGGCTTGATGCCGCGGTGCGAGGGTTTGAACACATTCAGGACAATCGAACGGATGTTGAAAGCGAGTTTCCTAAAATTGGTGTAGCACCGCAGGCCGCTGCCGATAGTGGAATTGCTCGGATATCTGACACCGAAAGCACCGGGTCGGAAAAACAGGCAGAGCGGGAGTCGACCACTGCTCCGGAGGTATCCAAGCAAAAGGCAGTGAATAAACAGGCTACGAGCCGCAGGCAAGCAGATATGCGGTTGGCGGATGAAGGGGCCAAAGCGCTGGCGGCCCCGCAGTCAATTCGAATGACATCGGATGCAATTGGGCACCTCATGAATCTGACTAATGAGGTCCAGCAGCTCGGGGTGCGCTCATCGCAAAGTACGGTTAAAAGTAAGCGAGCCGCAACGGAGCTGCAGGCGCGACTGAAGTCGTTTCGCACACATATCGCGAGTATCGCCGATAAGGCTCTTCGCAATGTCACTGCAAGAGGCAGCGTTTCGACCTCCGCGATGGATGCTCTGGAGATGGATCAGTACTCGGAATTGCAGGAGGCTGCAAACATTTTGCGCGAAGGAGTTGAGGACCTTGATGATCTAATTTGTCTCTCTAGTCGCCAGAGCGCTGCATCCGAGGCACTGCTGAAACAACAGGCTTCAGTTATTTCATCTCTGAGTGCCTCTATTCAGGCGGCGCGAGTTGTGCCTGTGTCACGGCTTATGCCCAGCCTCAGGCGGATTGTTCGGACGGTGGGGGCAGATCTTGGCAAAGAAGTGGCCTTTAGGGTACACAATCAAATGGGTGCGCTTGATCGGGATAACTACACGCGCTGCCAGACGATTCTGGAACACATGGTTCGCAATGCGCTTGATCACGGTATTGAATTACCCGAGGAGCGAGTGGCGGCTACTAAAAGTGCCATTGGGCGCATTTCTGTCGATGTCCGTAAAGAGGGTGCAGATTATATTATTACTCTGGAGGATGACGGCAGGGGCATAGATCCTGATACTCTTCGCGAAACTGCTTTTCAGAAGGGACTGGATATTGAAATCGATGCACTAAGCGATGATGAGGCCAGGCGGCTGATTTTCCACAGGGGGTTGACGACGGCAAATACATTGAGCGAGATCTCCGGTCGTGGAGTAGGTATGGAGATCGTGCTTAACGAGCTTCAGCAAATGGGAGGAGATATTGAAATCGAGTCGGAGCTGGGACAAGGAACTACCTTCCGTATTCGTATACCTTCAAATGTAACTGTGAACGGCGCTCTGCTGGTCACAGCCGGAGCCATATCCTATGCCATCCCATTGGACGGACTGATTGCTGTTGAACACGTAGCTGCCGATACATTTTTCGATGCGGTAGCTGGTAACCACAAGATAGATTTGTTTGGTATGCAATGTGATCCCACCTACCTGGCTACCCTTTGCCATGGCAGGAGTTTGCCGGAACGCAGTGCCTGGGGCACAACCGTTCCCGTCATGATTGCGGGCTCCGAAGATCGCTATATGGCTGTTGCGATCGATGACGTAAAGCAGGCCCTGGAGCTGGTTATTCGATCTCTGGGAATGCAATTTTCTACAGTACCCGGTGTAGCGGGCGGAGCTACTACCGCAGAGGGAGAGGCGATCGTCGCACTGGATGTTAATGCCTTGGTTGGCGCGGTTACTTCGCACGACCTGTCTATTGCCGCATCCGATCGGGGTTTGACAGATAGAATGCTGGTGTTGGTAGTTGATGACTCCAGAACTCAGAGAATGGTGGCTACCAGCCAGTTTGACACGTTGGGAGTTCAGACGATTACCGCGGAAAATGGAATGGTCGCAATGGACCTGCTAAATAGTGGCCACAAGCTGCCGGATGTTATATTGCTGGATGTAGAGATGCCAGTTAAGGACGGCATACAAACCCTTCGAGAAATCCGAAAGTCCCGACGCTATAGCGATATTCCCGTCATTATGGTGACCTCGCGTACGGGAGCCAAACATCGGGCCCTGGCAAAGAAAGCTGGATGTAATGGATACATGGGCAAGCCTTTCAACTTTCCTGTACTGGTAGAAGAAATTGTCCAACTTACAGGGCGCGACCTGCAGTTGTCTTAAGGAAGTCAAATGATTGAAAATTCTCCCCATCAGGTTGTTCTTCTCCCTTGCGCCTCCACAGAAACATGGGCAATTCCTCAGCGCTGTCTGGCTGAGATCGTGACGCAGCAAGCTATTCAGGAACAGCCGCCTGGTCAGATTTCCTGGCGCGGACGAGAGGTTCCTGTGCTCGCTCTGGATGATGACAGCCAGCAACCCTGGAGAGAACCTCGTGGTGGCACCGGTCTAATCGCGATAATACTCGGGCTGGCGGGCGAAGGCTGTGATTATTGGGGTGTTGCTCTGCGGGGAGCCGGTCTCGGAATGGCCGAATTTGACGTAGAAGACATAGAGGACGTGCCAGAGGAGGTTACGGAGCACTCCACGAGTGCTTTTCGATTACGTGGGGAAGTATATCAAGTCCCGGATCTGATTAAACTACAGAGGCATATGGCGGCCGACTACCCACCAGCCTGATGCATGACAACGAAAAGTACAGGAATAAGGAGAACCAGTGAACCAGATGCAGCTAGATGCAATTGTGCGGAGTATAGAGTGTTCCTTTGGGGAGGAAATGCCCTTTGCCGAGCGGCCCTTGACCGAAGTAGAGACAGAATCCCTTAATCGTGTGTTCGCGGATAGCGGCTATCAGAGATACTTACAGGATCAGACGAACCGGCAGATAATTCGTGATTACTTAACAAATGCAATTATGTTGGGATTTATTACAACTGAACGGCTGGCAGTTTGCTCACGTTGGGCCGAATCTATGGACGGTCGGGCGGCACTGTCACTTCACATGTTGATGACTTCTATTGAGAATGCCAATGATATTGCTCT
The DNA here is from genome assembly GCA_018657645.1 of Halieaceae bacterium. Taxonomy (GTDB): domain Bacteria; phylum Pseudomonadota; class Gammaproteobacteria; order Pseudomonadales; family Halieaceae; genus JBALVT01. The sequence goes on from JABHWT010000223.1 coordinate 34,058, forward strand.
TGAATCGAGTACTCAGAATTTGACACCACTTCGACCCAGGCCGGGATCCCCTCCCCATATGGTTGTTGTTAAGAGCTAAGTTACCACCCCCTGATTCATACCACTGCTTTAATAAGAGATGACTTAAGGACATATAAAAAAAGGCAGTAATTTGCAGCACCTGATCCTCATTCTGAGGGTAAATACAAAATTTTGGCACGAACTGGGCCCTTTTGAAAACATGGCAAATAAAAAGGCGCTCCCGCCATTGTCTTGCAAGATGTAGCGGCATATAAAGATTACTTACAGAGTGAAAGTTGCGATATTCGGCATGATTAACCCGAACTCCAGACCTTACTCGCTGGAGTAATTACTCGCAGAGATTAGAGGAACACTTATGTTGACATTAACGCCCACTGCCATGTTCGACAACAATCCATCCAACCCACTGGAAGTCTTTGCCGTGATTGAGGGGAAAAAGGTCTTCCTGCCGCCGGAGGCAAATTATGTAATGCAGGATCGGAGGGGGCTGTGGTTTTTTTGCACACGCAAGCCCCGCCCTACCGAAGGCGACTGGACACCAAACAAAACCAGCATTTCCTGCCGTGCAGAACAGGGCTACGTGCGCGCACTGAAAACTGACAGGCGCCGACCCTGGTTAGAGACTTGCCAGAGAACCGTCCGAGTACTGTCCCAAAGTGGAGCAGGCCGCCGACCCGCCGAAGACGGGGCTCTCAAGCACTAGTGTACCGATAAGGGCAGTGGGGGTCGGATCTTTCAGCAGTTTAATGAAATACTCGATGATCGAGCCTGGCCGCGTGGCACCATGACGCTAGAGAGGGCGCACGAGAGGCCAAGATAGTGACCAGGTCAGTTTCCAATTTCCTGTAGGCAGCCTGCCAAACACCGATGTGAACTACCACTGCGCATCGCTGGCGCATTGGCATTGCACTGGGCAAATCAAAGGGATCGAAGCTGTGGTTTTTGAAGCCGCAACTGAGAACCATAGAAATAACCTCATCATTCCGACTATCGTGTAATTCACCCTCAAACCGCCGCAGAGGCATTAGTAACCTGTCTCGTGCCGGAAAACTGGGGTCGGCAATGATGTTATGAATCCAAATCGGGAGTTGAGCCTTTAACAGTGCATCGCGAGTCTGTTCAGACAAATTGTCGATAGAGACATCCTCTTCTCTGGGGGCAACACGACGCATTGCCAGGTCATTGCGGGAATAAAAACCATACTCGTGAAACGCTGCTATTCTGGCACCGACCAGAGCGATATGAGTCAGTTGAAAGTCGAGCATTCTCCAGATCCAGATTGTTCATTATGAAGTAGATTCAATCACAGAATAATGAGCAGGCACCAGCAAAAAGGTGCGAAAAGATCAGATTCAGATACTACGTTCAGGATCCATGGCGTTTAATCGAGATTGCTTGGGCTACTTTGCTCGTCGGCTTCTATTTTCCCATTTTACAGGAAGCGAGATCCGGCCATAACAATAGCGTCGGCTGCCTCGGCCAGATTGTTGTAAACGAGGATTTGGTCAGCGTTAATGAGTTCGGTCGGATTAGCTTGCAGGCCCTGTAGGGTGCTGATCCCATTACCTGTTTTTACCAGGACGGGTTTGCAGCCGTAGGTCTGTGCAGCCTGAAGATCTTTTAGACTATCCCCGATAAAGAAAGCGTCGGTAGCCGACTCTCCAAGCTCCTGTTCAATCGCCGAAAGCAAACCGGTACCCGGCTTGCGACATTCACAGCCTTCGTCGGGATGATGTGGACAGTAAAAAACGCCCGCGATGTGGCCGCCCTGCTCCTCTACTAAGCGCACCATTGTGCTGTGAATAGCCTCCAGATCATCGATGGTGAAATACCCGCGACTGAGGCCGGACTGATTGGTAGCGATAGCAATGGTGAACCCCACCTGCGACAGTGCAGCAATGGCCTCAATACTTCCGGGAATTGGAATCCAATCCTCAAGCGAGCGGATATAGCTCGCTGAATCCTGGTTTATCACGCCGTCCCTGTCAAGAATCAGTAAGGCCATGGCACCGCGCTATTTAGTGACAGCGAGTAATGAAATGTCGGCAACCTGAAGAAACATATCTCGCAGAGTCTTTAGCAGATTCAACCGGTTGCTGCGCAAATTTTCATCCTCGGCATTGACCAATACATTGTCAAAAAAGGCATCTACAGGCTCGCGCAACGATGCCAGGCTGGCTAATGCCTCGGTAAACGCGTCATTGCTCAGATGTGTTTCGTAGGTTTTGGTGAGAAGCACCAGCTGCTCTGCCAGTGCTTTTTCCTGAGGCTCCACCAACAAACGATCGTCTACCGGAGTAAACTCGTGATGAGTTTCCAGTTTCCCTAAAATATTCGATACCCGCTTGTTGGCTATGGCCAGTGCAGCAGCCTCGGGTAATTCACTGAAGGTATGCACAGCATGCACCCGGCGCTGTATATCGAGAGGACGACTTAGATTCCTGGCGTCAACTGCTCTGAATACCTCGACAGGAATATTCTCATCCTCGTACCAGGCTCGAAAGCGGTCGATCATATAGATGAATGCTCTATCGGTACTGCCCTTGGCTATTAGACCGTCGGGATATTGAGAGGCGGCCAGTTGAAGGCATTCGCGCAAGTCCAGATCGAGGCGTTTCTCCACAATGATGCGCAGAACGGCCAGCGAGGCCCGGCGCAGGGCAAACGGATCCTTTGAACCCGTTGGAGATTGGTCGATTCCAAAAACACCACACAGCGTATCCAGTCGATCTGCCAAACCGAGGGTGTAGCCGGTGCTGCTATCGGGCAGTTTATCTCCGGCAAACCGAGGCCAGTACTGCTGGGCCAGTGCGGCGGCAACCTCGCTGTCCTCTCCATCGTGCAGGGCATAATAGTAGCCGGCGATTCCCTGCATTTCAGCAAATTCCAGCACCATGTCGGTGGTAAGGTCTGTCTTGCACAGTAATGCCGCACGCCGGGCCTTGGTAGCAGAGCAGCCGACTTTTGTTGCGAGAATACCAGCGAGTTGCTCCAGGCGACGAGTTTTGTCATAGAGGCTACCCAGTTGTTGCTGGAAGACAATATGTTCGAGCCTTTCCACGCGGCTCTCCAGCGAGGTCTTTTTGTCGGTCTCGAAAAAGAAAGCGGCATCGCTGAGGCGTGGTCGGATAACGCGCTCATTACCGGCTATAACTTGTTGCGGGTCGCTGCTCTCTATATTGCTCAGGGTTATGAAATTGGGCTTGAGATTGCCCTTTTGGTCGACAACATGGAAGTACTTCTGGTGCTCCTTCATTGAGGAAATCAGGGCCTCCGCTGGTACCTGGAGAAATCGCTCATCGAAGGCTCCGGTTAGGGCCACGGGCCACTCTACCAAACCGGTGACCTCATCGAGCAATTCCTGGTCGATAATTGCCCTTGCATTCAAAGCGCTGGCCTGGGCTTCAACCTGCTTCCGAATAATCTCCTGCCGTTGGCTGTAGTTTGCAATCACTTTGGCTTTACGCAGCGTTGACTCATAGTCCTCCGGACGGGTCAAGGCCAGTGGACCCTCACTGTGAAAGCGATGACCCCAGGTGACATTACTGGTCGCTAAACCGAGAATTTCTCCGTGATCGGAATCCGTACCCAGCATGGCCAAGATCCACTTTGCGGGTCGCACAAATTCGGTGCGGCTGGCTCCCCAGCGCATTCTTTTGGGGATGGGTAATTGCGTGATGCTGGCACTGACAATTTCGATCAGGCTTTGCTTTAAGGACGCGCCGTGGCTCACACTGCGCAGGCCCAGTCGAGATCCTTTGGCTGTTTCAATGGTCTCTAGTTGCTCCGGCTGGACGCCTTGCTTTCTGGCAAATCCCTGGGCCGCTGGCGTCCAGTTACCCTCGGAGTCGTGGGCCTTGTCGAGTGGGGGGCCCAACACTTCCAGGGCTTTGTCAGCAGCCTGAAGCTGAACATTGAGGATGAGTACCGCCATGCGTCGTGGTGAGGCGAACCACTGCACTTCACCACAATCAAGCTCTCGCTGCTTCAGTCCGAGGGCAATGCCATCGCGAAAAGCCAGCGCCAGCTTTTTGAGCGCCTTGGGGGGCAATTCCTCTGTGCCTATTTCGATTAGCAGGGTCTCGGTACTCATGGTCTAGCGCGCCTCCGATTGAACATTGTCGAGTACTTCCCGGCGTAATTGAGGGGTGGCGAGGGGGAAATCCAAAGCTGCTCTGGCGTTGAAATAGGCCTGGGCTACAGCCCTGGCCAGGGATCGAACTCGCAGAATGAAACGTTGTCTCTCGGTGACAGAAATGGCGTGACGTGCGTCCAGCAAGTTAAAGGCGTGGGAAGCTCGCATTACCATCTCATAGCCAGGCAGAGGCAGGTTTTTGTCGACCAGTCGAATGGCCTCCTGCTCGCAGTAGTCAAAGTGGCCAAATAGTGCAGTAGTATCGGCTTCCTCAAAGTTGTATTGAGACATCTCGACTTCATTTTGATGAAACACATCGCCGTAGCTTACTCTGCCATTTGGCCCCTCTGCCCACAGCAGATCGTAAATACTATCCACTCCTTGCAAATACATGGCGATTCGTTCAAGGCCGTAGGTAATTTCTCCACTGACCGGGTAACACTCCAGGCCGCCAACCTGCTGAAAGTAGGTGAACTGCGTTACCTCCATACCATTGAGCCATACCTCCCAGCCCAGGCCCCAGGCACCCAGAGTGGGAGATTCCCAGTTGTCTTCTACAAATCGGACATCGTGGACAGCAGTGTCTATGCCAAGCTGCGTTAATGAGTCCAGATATAGCTGTTGAAATTCGGCCGGAGAGGGCTTCATGATTACCTGAAACTGGTAGTAATGCTGGAGTCGATTGGGATTCTCGCCGTAGCGACCATCAGTGGGGCGACGGCAGGGCTGGACATAGGCAGCATTCCACGTTTCAGGGCCGATGGCACGCAAAAACGTAGCCGGATGAAACGTTCCGGCGCCGACTTCCATATCCAGGGGTTGCAGGATTACGCAGCCCTGATTTGCCCAAAACTGTTGCAGTCTGAAGATAAGTTCTTGAAAGGTTGTGGCTTTCGCCTGATTTTGTGACACTTGGAGACCTGTACGCTGATTGTAAAAAAGCCCGCTATTATACAGACTCTTTTGTCGTCATAATACGCACTTCCAGTAATGACCGCTTGGCTGCCTGTGCAATGATGGGTCAACCTTAAATTTTACTGATGCTCAGGAACAGGAATCTTCCGCCGCTTTTGTGATGAATACGCTTAAAACCCGAGTGATTGTAGGACTTCTTTACTTCTGTGCCCTTCTCCCGCTGGCTTTAGCCCGAAGTCTTGGTCGCATTCTGGGGCGAATATACTGGCCCATCGGGGGGCGTAGTCGTAAAGTTACGCAGCGCAATATTCGAGCGGCGTTTCCGGAATTGACGCCTCGACAACAAGATAGACTGGCCCGCCGCAGCATTATCGCTACGGGGGAGCTGATTGCCGAAATGGGACACATCTGGATGCGCCCCTGGGAGTATGTTGCTGGCCTAATCAAACAAGTGCATGGAGTGGAGCTTATCGTCGAAGCTCAGGAGGCTGGTCGTGGGGTTATTGTACTGGCACCGCATCTCGGGAATTGGGAAGTAGTGGGTTTGCATGCCGCTACCCTGGGAACCATGATTTCGCTTTTTGAGCCGCCCCCGCTCCCCAAACTGGGATCTGTGATAAAGAAAGCGCGGGAGCGATCCGGGGCGACCCTGGTGCCGACGGATAGCCGAGGTCTGGCCAAACTGTTGCGCAGTGTCAAGCGGGGTGATCTCTCGGGGATTTTGCCCGACCAGGCTCCTCCCGAGCTTGGTTCTGGTGAGAACAGCCCCTTTATGGGCGTGTCCTGTTTTACTCCCACCCTGGCGAGCAACATGATTCGGCGAACCGGAGCCCTCGCGGTTTTCTGCTATGCTCGCCGGATTCCCGGGGGTTTTTCCTTGCACTATGAACTGGCGGAACCGGACATTTATAATGAGGATACAGGAGTGTCTCTTGCGGCTATGAACCGCGGAGTGGAGGCCTGTGTTCGCCAATGTGTTGAGCAGTACCAATGGGAGTACAAACGCTTCAGGGTACGTCCAAGAAATGGGGTTGGTATCTACGATGATATGTAGAGAATTACCAACCAGAAAACAAGGGTTACTATGTTTTATGGAAAGCTGATAGCTGGCACACTTGGTCTGTTGGGGATGGGAATCCCCGGTCTAGTGCTCGGCGTTTTTATCGGACATACATTCGACAGGGGTCTGGGTGGGGTTTTCAAGTTTACTTCACCGGAAAATCTGGCGCGTATAAAAGCAAGTTTTTTCGAGACAACGTTCCTGTTATTGGGCCACCTTGCCAAAGCAGATGGACGAATATCGACCCAGGAAATAGAGCACACCGAGAGAATAATTGCTCAAATGGGGCTGTCTGCAGATCAGCGGGAGCGAGCTATTAAACTCTTTCACTCGGGGGCTGCGGCTGATTTTGAGTTAGCCGAAGCGGTGTCAGCGTTTCTTGAGACCTGCGGCTCCCACAAGCACCTCCAACAGACCCTTTTATTGTTCCTTATTTCTCTGGCTTTGTCGGATCATAATCTTGATACCAGTGAGCATGCCGTTTTACAGCGAATAGCCGCCCTAATGGGCTTCGGGGTGGCCCAGCTGGAACAATTACTACGCATGGCACAAGCACAGGGTCACTTTCATCATCAGGCAGGTTCGAAGCTACCCCCCGACACCAGCATAGAGGACGCCTATACCGCCTTGGGAGTGGACAGCGGGGTGTCGGATAAGGAGCTGAAGCGAGCTTATCGCAAGTTGATGAGCCAGAATCATCCCGATAAGCTCATAGCCCAAGGGGTTCCCGAAAATATGATCAAGGTTGCCACTGAAAAAGCGCAGGATATTCAGGCCGCCTATGAAATGGTTCGCAAACACCGGGGAAACGAAAGCAAAGCTAGTTAGTGCCTGTCCATAAACTCTTCAGTGCGAAGAAATTCGGTAAAAGTCGAGCTATGGCATTGTCCATCAGGACCGTCTGCAGCAGGGCCTGCCCCTCTTTTCGGGTATGGATGCTGCAGCCGAGCCCCCATGGACGGGTTTA
>JABHWT010000254.1 GCA_018657645.1 Halieaceae bacterium
CAAACTCTACCAGTTCGCCGCCCCAGGTCTCCGCACACACCCGCGTCAGCGCCGCTGTCAGTGTGGTTTTGCCGTGGTCGACGTGTCCAATGGTTCCCACGTTGACGTGGGGCTTGTTACGTTCAAATTTTTCCTTTGCCACTTTTAATCACCTCTGTGAGATAGTTACCTGTGCTCTAACCACCCGATAAATCGAGTGCCTGGCGCACTACGTTTGATTCTTGGAAATAATGCTGTCTGCTACGTTTTTCGGCGCCTCTGTATACTTTGAGAACTCCATGGTATAGGTCGCGCGCCCCTGTGTTGCCGAGCGTAAATCAGTGGCGTAACCAAACATTTCGCCCAGCGGTACTTCGGCGTCAATAACTTTGCCCTGGGGGTTGTCCGTCATGCCAGAGATCAGGCCCCGACGACGATTGAGGTCTCCCACAACGTCGCCCATATTCGCCTCCGGTACCACCACTTCAACTTTCATCATCGGTTCAAGAAGCACCGCACCGCCACTCTCGCTCAATTGCTTGGTGGCCAGAGAGCCGGCAATCTTAAACGCCATCTCATTTGAATCGACATCGTGAAAGGAGCCATCATACAGGGTTGCCTTCAGCCCCAATAGCGGGTATCCCGCAACAATGCCATTCTGCATCTGCTCCTGAATGCCCTTTTGCACTGCCGGAATATACTCTCTGGGAACCGTACCACCAACAATTTCGTTGACGAACTCCAGCCCTTCGGCATTGGCGTCTTGCGCGGGCTCAAACTTGATCCAGACATGCCCGTACTGACCACGACCACCGGATTGTCGAACGAATTTTCCCTCTATCTCGGTGGTGTTGCGGATAGCTTCACGGTAGGCCACCTGGGGCTTACCAATATTAGCCTCTACACTGAATTCGCGACGCATTCGGTCAACGATAATATCCAGGTGTAGTTCACCCATGCCGGAGATAATCGTCTGCCCGGTTTCTTCGTCTGTCCTTACCCGGAAAGAGGGATCTTCCTGAGCCAGCTTTCCCAGGGCAATGCCCATCTTTTCCTGATCGGGTTGCGACCTGGGCTCCACCGCAACTGAAATCACCGGCTCCGGGAACTCCATTCGCTCCAATACTATTGGGCGACCGATATCACACAGCGTGTCACCGGTGGTTACATCTTTCAGACCGATTGCAGCTGCAATATCTCCCGCCAAAACTTCTTTTACTTCCTCGCGACTATTGGCGTGCATTTGTACCATGCGGCCCACCCGCTCTTTTCGGCTCTTCACGGAGTTATATACGGCAGTACCACTTTCCAGCCTGCCGGAGTAGACCCGAAAGAAGGTCAAGGTGCCCACAAAAGGGTCAGTCGCTATTTTAAAGGCCAGTGCTGCAAAAGGTGCATTATCATCGGCCGCGCGAGATTCGACCGTCCGGTCGTCATCCACTGTACCCTCTATCGATTTTACCTCTGTCGGCGAGGGCAGATACTCGATAACCGCATCCAACATGGCCTGTACACCCTTGTTCTTGAATGCAGAGCCGCCCAGCACAGGTACAATTTCGTTCGACAGGCAACGCGCGCGAATACCTTGTTTGATCTCCGCTTCGCTTAGCTCACTTTCGTCGAGATACTTCTCCATTAACTCATCGCTAGCTTCAGCGGCGGCCTCCACCATGACCTCCCGCATTTCTGCCACCTGCTCTATCATGTCGGCGGGAACATCGGCATACTCAAAGGTCATGCCCTGATCTTCCTCGCTCCACAGAATGGCCTTATTCTTGATCAGGTCGACAACACCTTTGAACTCATCCTCAGCCCCTATGGTCATTTGAAGCGGAACAGGATTGGCGCCGAGTCGATCTCTCAGCTGATCAACAACCATCATATAATCCGCACCGGCGCGATCCATCTTATTGACGAATACCATTCGTGGGACTTCGTATTTGTTGGCCTGGCGCCATACAGTCTCAGTCTGGGGCTGGACCCCGGAAGAGCCGCACAACACGACAATAGTGCCATCCAGTACCCGCAGAGAGCGCTCCACCTCAATGGTGAAGTCTACGTGCCCCGGTGTGTCGATGATATTGATCCGGTGATCGTCAAACTGGGCATCCATGCCCTTCCAAAAGCACGTGGTGGCTGCAGAGGTGATAGTAATACCACGCTCCTGCTCCTGCTCCATCCAGTCCATGGTTGCAGCGCCATCGTGTACTTCGCCAATTTTGTGAGACAGACCCGTGTAGAACAGCACGCGCTCCGTGGTGGTAGTCTTACCCGCATCCACGTGGGCGCATATGCCTATATTGCGATAGCGATCTATAGGGGTTTTACGTGCCACATTCAATCCCCGGTACCCGGTTGCAGATCAACCGCTTAAAAACGGAAGTGGGAAAAGGCTTTGTTTGCCTCGGCCATACGGTGCACATCTTCACGTTTTTTGACGGCGTTACCTTTGCCTTGCGAGGCATCAATAATTTCGCCAGCTAGCCTTTGACGCATGGATTTCTCGCCCCTATTACGGGAGTACTCCACCAGCCATCGCATGGACAGTGCAATTCGACGCGCTGGGCGCACCTCTACTGGAACCTGGTAGGTCGCGCCACCGACACGGCGAGACTTGACTTCCACCATGGGAGCAATGTGCTCCAATGCTTCGTCAAACGCTTCGATAGGATCTTTTCCGAGACGCTCCTTTACAATGTCCAGAGCACCGTAAACTATAGTCTCAGCTACAGACTTCTTGCCACTTACCATGACGTGGTTCATGAACTTTGCCAAAGTCACGTTGCCGTATTTTGGATCAGGCAGCACTTCGCGTTTGGCGACTACTCGTCTTCTTGGCATAATTTTGCCCTTTTATCTCTTCAGGTTAATCCGAACACTACCTGCCACATAAGCGGGGGAGGCAGAGGTTCAGCCTTACTTACATCGTTAGCCAGTTATGCTAGCGAAACTCGCCTACTTGGGGCGCTTGGCTCCATACTTGGAGCGACCTTGCTTACGGTCGGAAACTCCAGAGGTGTCAAGGCTCCCGCGCACAGTGTGATACCGTACGCCAGGCAAGTCTTTTACACGACCACCGCGAATCAAAACCACGCTGTGCTCTTGCAGGTTGTGCCCCTCACCGCCGATATACGAAGAAACTTCGTAACCATTAGTCAGGCGAACACGACATACTTTGCGCAGAGCAGAGTTGGGTTTCTTCGGCGTGGTGGTGTATACGCGCGTACATACGCCGCGGCGCTGCGGGCAAGCCTGCAGAGCGGGTACGTCGCTTTTCGCTACTTTACGCTTTCTGGGCTGACGAACCAATTGATTGATCGTTGCCATCGGGTTAAAACTCCAAATAAATCATCTAAGTATCATGGCTTTACAGCCATCCTCAGAAAGAGGAGGCGGCATTCTATAGACGCTGTGGGCTAGAGTCAACCCGTGTAGGTACTGCTTGCTCAAAACATGAGTCAGGTAGTGGGGGGTTGAAAGCGCGGTGAATGGAATGGCCAGGCACAGGGCCCCTTTTTTTTTACAAAAAAAGGGGCGGAAGGTGTTGCCACCCGCCGCCCCTGGAGTTTTTTCGACTCATTAGAGGTCGGCTTGCAACGCCTCGGCCAGTGCGGCTTCAATCTCTTGAGCACTAACCGTAACTTCCGACTCGCCCGCACGCGCCCGCTTGCGCTCCTCGTGATAAGAGAGACCGGTGCCGGCAGGTATTAAGCGCCCAACCACCACATTTTCCTTGAGTCCACGCAGATAATCGCGCTTGCCCGTCACTGCAGCCTCGGTCAGGACACGGGTGGTCTCCTGGAAAGATGCTGCCGAGATAAAGCTCTCGGTGGCCAGCGAAGCCTTGGTTATACCCAGCAATTCGCGCACCCCGGAAGCGGGAACCAGGCCTTCGGCCTGTAGGCGTTCATTCTCTTCCAGCAGTCGAACATATTCCATTTGCTCGCCCTTGATCAGATTAGAATCACCCGATGAGGTAATGATTACCTTGCGCAGCATCTGCCGTAAAATAACTTCGATGTGCTTGTCGTTAATCTTCACGCCCTGCAAACGATAGACTTCCTGGATTTCGTTGACGATATATTTGGCCAGCTCCGTGACCCCCTTAAGGCGCAATATATCGTGAGGACTGGGTGGCCCCTCGGACACAACTTCACCTTTCTCAACGTATTCGCCCTCGAACACAGAGAGGTTACGCCACTTGTGAATCAGTGCCTCGTAGTGATCCGAGCCATCCGCCAACAACTGGCCGTCGGTGGGCGTAATCACCAGACGACGTTTGCCCTTGGTCTCCTTACCGAAGCTGACCGTACCGGAGATCTCAGCCAATATTGCAGGCTCCTTCGGCTTTCGAGCCTCGAACAAATCTGCAACACGGGGCAGACCACCGGTGATATCACGGGTTTTTGAACCCTCTTGCGGAATACGCGCTATTACGTCCCCAGCCTGGATTTGTGCCCCGTCTTCAATACTGACAAGGGCGAGTGCCGGAAGGAAATAGTGCGCAGGCACATTGGTGCCGGCCAGACACAGTTCTTCACCATTGTCATCGATCAGTGCGACCGCAGGACGAACGTCCTTACCCGCCACCGGTCTCTCGGTTGCATCCATCACCGCGATACTGGACAGGCCTGTTAATTCGTCTGTCTGGCGGGTAATAGTAATGCCATCTTCCATTCCGCTGAACCTGACAAGACCGTCAACTTCAGTAATAATCGGGTGAGTATGCGGATCCCAGTTGGCAACCACGTCCCCAGCGGCCACGGCTGTATTGTCCGCCACTTTAATAACCGCACCATAAGGCAACTTGTAGCGCTCTTTCTCGCGACCTCTGGTGTCCAGCAAAGACAGTTCACCGGAGCGCGATACGGCTACCAGACATCCATCCTTGCGAGCGACAGATTTCAGGTTGTGCAGTCTCACTGTACCGTCATTCAACACCTGGATATTGTCCTTAGCAGTAGCCCTTGATGCCGCTCCACCAATGTGGAAAGTACGCATAGTCAACTGCGTACCCGGCTCGCCAATAGACTGTGCAGCCACCACACCTATTGCTTCACCCATGTTTACACGATGGCCACGCCCCAAATCGCGCCCATAACAAACAGAGCAAATTCCATGGCGCGTCTCGCAGGTAATTGGCGAGCGTACTTCGATTTCATCAATGCCCATTTCCTCCAGACGAGTAATCCACAACTCATCCAACATGGTACCGGCTGTTAGTGCAATCTCGTCCTCGGTCGCCGGCTTGATAACATCTCTTGCCACAATGCGCCCTAAAACGCGATCACCGAGTGACTCGATAATATCGCCGCCGTCGATAACAGGCGTCATCATTATTCCAAGATCGGTACCGCAATCCACTTCGGTAACTACCAGATCCTGTGCCACATCTACCAGGCGACGTGTCAGGTAACCGGAGTTTGCTGTCTTCAGCGCTGTATCAGCAAGACCTTTGCGAGCACCATGGGTCGATATGAAGTACTGTAGTACGCTCAGTCCCTCGCGAAAGTTCGCTGTAATTGGTGTTTCAATAATAGACCCATCTGGCTTGGCCATGAGGCCACGCATCCCGGCCAACTGACGAATCTGGGCGGGTGAACCTCGAGCTCCTGAGTCAGCGTACATGTACACCGAGTTGAAAGATTCCTGTTGTTCTTCCTCACCCTCGCGATTAATAACCGGCTCGGTCGACAATCCATCCATCATTGCCTTGGATACAAGATCGTTGGCGCGTGACCATATATCAATTACCTTGTTGTATTTCTCTCCCTGGGTTACCAGACCGGCAGCATACTGATCTTCAATCTCCTTTACTTCCGATTCCGCTCTTCCTATCAGCCCGGCCTTTTCGTCGGGGATCACGAAATCATTGACCCCAATTGAGGCTCCAGAGCGCGTGGAATACTCGTAACCGGTGTACATCAGTCTGTCGGCAAAAATAACCGTCGTCTTGAGCCCTACAACGCGATAGCACTGATTGATGATGTTGGAAATGGCTTTTTTAGTCATCGACTGGTTCACCATTTCAAAAGCCAGCCCCTCCGGTACAATCTCCCACAATAAGGTCCGGCCCATTGTAGTATCTGCAATGAAGGTACGCTCGTTGCGTTCTCCGTCTTCCGACTGAATAACTTCGTGAATTCGGACCTTTACCCGAGCCTGCAAATGTACCTGTCCACTGAAATGGGCGCGGTGTGCCTCGGAGATATTGGCAAATACCATGCCCTCACCCTGAGCATTAACGCGTGCACGCGTCATGTAGTACAGCCCCAGCACCACGTCCTGCGACGGCACAATAATCGGCTCACCGTTAGCTGGCGATAGAATATTGTTAGTGGACATCATTAGAGCGCGTGCTTCCAACTGCGCTTCAATAGTCAGCGGAACATGAACGGCCATCTGGTCGCCGTCAAAGTCCGCGTTGTAGGCAGCACATACCAGCGGGTGAAGCTGAATGGCCTTGCCTTCAATCAGAACCGGTTCAAAAGCCTGAATACCAAGGCGGTGCAGAGTCGGTGCCCGGTTTAATAGAACCGGGTGCTCGCGAATAACATCGGCAAGGATATCCCACACCTCGGAAGGCTCGCGCTCCACCATTTTTTTGGCGGCTTTAATGGTTGTGGCCAGACCCTGAGCCTCCAGCTTGCCGAAGATAAAGGGTTTGAACAGTTCGAGTGCCATTTTCTTTGGCAGACCGCACTGATGCAAACGCAGTGTCGGTCCTACCACAATCACCGAGCGCCCGGAGTAGTCCACTCGCTTGCCTAGCAAGTTCTGTCGGAAGCGCCCCTGCTTGCCCTTAATCATGTCGGCCAGAGACTTCAGAGGCCGCTTATTGGAGCCCGTAATAGCACGTCCACGACGGCCATTGTCCAGCAAGGCGTCGACCGATTCCTGCAGCATGCGCTTCTCGTTGCGTACGATAATGTCCGGCGCATTCAGGTCCAGCAACCGTTTTAGCCGGTTGTTTCGATTGATAACGCGACGGTAAAGATCATTCAGGTCAGAGGTAGCAAAGCGGCCACCATCCAAAGGCACCAAAGGCCGTAGATCCGGCGGCAGCACGGGCAGTGCATTGAGCACCATCCACTCCGGCTTGTTACCGGAGCTGTCGAATGCTTCCATCAGTTTCAGGCGCTTGGACAGTTTTTTGATCTTTGTCTCGGAATTGGTCTGTGGAATCTCTTCCCGCAAGGTCGCTATTTCGTGCTTCAGGTCCAGTTGTATCATCAGGTCCTGAACAGCTTCAGCGCCCATCTTGGCGGTAAATTCATCGCCAAACTCTTCCATTGCCTCGTAATACTGCTCATCTGACAATAACTGACCCTGCTCGAGAGTCGTCATCCCGGGGTCTGTCACCACATAGGACTCAAAGTACAGCACGCGCTCTATATCGCGCAATGTCATGTCCAGCAACAGTCCTATCCGCGAGGGAAGTGACTTCAGGAACCAGATATGAGCAACCGGGCTGGCCAACTCAATGTGGGCCATTCGCTCTCGACGCACCTTGGCCAAAGCAACTTCCACACCGCACTTTTCACAGATTACGCCGCGGTGCTTAAGCCGTTTGTATTTGCCACAGAGGCACTCATAGTCCTTCACCGGGCCAAAAATTTTGGCACAGAATAAGCCATCACGCTCTGGTTTGAACGTTCGGTAATTTATGGTCTCTGGTTTCTTCACCTCGCCAAATGACCAGGAGCGAATCATTTCAGGTGATGCCAAGCCAATGCGAATTGCATCGAAGTTTTTTTGTTGTCCCTGGGACTTCAACAGATTAAGTAAGTCTTTCAAGGCCTTTCCTCCGCGAGGTATTTGTTGTGAGAGGTGTGCGGGCCGCTCAAGCAGGTCCCGCTACAATCTCCCATGAATCCAAAAATACGTTTGTTTTGTTAGTCGCTCTCTAAGTCCATATCTATCGCCAGAGAACGAACCTCCTTAACCAACACATTGAAGGACTCGGGCATACCCGGTTCCATACGATGGTCACCATCGACAATGTTTTTGTACATTTGTGTACGTCCAGCCACGTCATCCGATTTGACAGTTAGCATTTCCTGCAAGGTGTATGCCGCGCCGTAAGCTTCCAGTGCCCAGACCTCCATCTCACCAAATCGCTGACCACCAAATTGGGCTTTACCACCCAGTGGCTGCTGTGTCACCAGACTGTATGAACCGGTGGAACGTGCGTGCATCTTGTCGTCCACCAAGTGGTTCAACTTGAGGATGTACATGTAACCCACCGTTACCTGCCGATCGAATGCCTCGCCGGTTCGACCATCGTACAGCGTAAACTGACCACTTTCAGGCATGTCTGCCAGAGCCAGTAAATCCTTGATGGTTTCCTCAGCCGCACCATCAAATACGGCAGTTGCCATGGGCACACCGTCTGACAGATTAGCTGCTAGGTTCATGATATCCGAATCGCTGAGAGACTTCAGGTCTTCTGCCCTTCCCGCTCCATTGTTGTATATCTTGTCAAGGAAGCCTCGAACCTCCGCCACTTTCCTCTGCTCCTTGACCATAGCGTTGATCTTGTCACCAAGACCTTTGGCCGCCATTCCCAGGTGCGTTTCGAGGATCTGGCCCACGTTCATTCGCGAGGGCACACCCAACGGGTTCAATACAATATCAACGGGCTCGCCATTCTCGTCGTAGGGCATGTCTTCAACCGGCATAATGACCGAGATAACACCCTTATTACCGTGCCGGCCTGCCATCTTGTCGCCGGGTTGAATGCGACGCTTTATCGCCAAATACACTTTGACTATTTTCAAGACGCCGGGCGCGAGGTCATCACCACTTTGAAGTTTACGCTTTTTATCCTCAAAGCGCTCTTCCAACAGCTTGTTTTGCTCATCCAACTGGAGCTCTGCCAGGGCGAGAACTTCATTCAAATCTGCGTCCGAAAGTTTCAGTTTCAGCCACTGATCACGCTCCAGGTCTGCCAGTACCTCGGATGTCAGTGATGTGCCTTTTGCCAACCCTCCGCCACTGACTGTCGTTGCACCGGAGACTAGTTTCTCAAGGCGCGCATACGTAGCCTCTTCAAAAATCCGATACTCTTCTTTGAGATCCTTTCGGTACTCATCCAGTTGGTGCTTCTCAATTTGCAGTGCCCGGGCGTCTTTCTCCAGACCATCTCGAGTAAACACCTGCACATCGATGACAGTACCCTTGGCACTTGTCGGTACACGCAGGGAGGTGTCCTTAACATCAGATGCCTTCTCACCAAAGATGGCACGTAGCAGTTTTTCCTCGGGGGTTAGCTGTGTCTCGCCCTTGGGAGTCACCTTGCCCACCAGAATATCGCCGGCGTCCACCTCGGCCCCGATATATACAATGCCAGATTCATCGAGTTTGGCCAGTGCCCCTTCCCCAACATTGGGGATATCGGCAGAAATTTCCTCCGACCCCAATTTGGTATCGCGAGCGATACAAGTCAGCTCCTGAATATGGATGGTGGTAAACCGATCCTCTTTAACGACACGTTCCGACACTAAAATGGAATCTTCGAAGTTATATCCGTTCCAGGGCATGAACGCGATGCGCATATTCTGGCCCAGCGCCAACTCCCCCATATCCACTGAGGGGCCGTCCGCCAGAATATCACCGCACGCAATCACATCACCCGTGCCAACAATAGGCCGTTGGTTAATACAGGTATTCTGATTGGAACGGATGTACTTGGTTAAGTTGTAAATATCAACCGGTCCCTCACCAGCCGACACGTCTACGTCGGTAACCCGAACCACGATGCGGCTTGCATCAACGGAATCTATGATGCCGGCGCGCTTGGCCACAACACAAACACCGGAATCGGATGCCACATAGCGCTCCATACCGGTTCCCACCAGTGGCTTGTCACTCTTTAGAGTGGGTACCGCCTGGCGCTGCATGTTGGAACCCATTAACGCCCGGTTGGCATCATCGTGCTCAAGGAAGGGAATTAACGCTGCGGCCACCGACACTACCTGCTTGGGCGACACATCCATGTAGTCGATACGCGCCGGCGGCATTACGGTGAATTCATTGATATGACGAACCGCCACCAGGTCCTCTACAAACTTGTTGTTCTTGTCCAGTTTCGCCGATGCCTGGGCAATAATGTGCTCAGATTCGTTGATAGCTGACAAGTACTCGATGTCATCGGTTACCTTGCCGTCGACCACCCTTCGATAGGGCGTCTCGAGAAAACCATAGTCGTTGGTTCGAGCATAGGTTGCCAGGGAGTTAATCAAACCGATATTCGGGCCCTCTGGCGTCTCGATAGGACATACCCTGCCGTAGTGCGTTGGATGCACATCTCGCACTTCAAATCCGGCGCGTTCCCGGGTCAGGCCACCTGGCCCAAGTGCAGAAACACGGCGTTTGTGGGTGATTTCCGACAATGGGTTATTCTGGTCCATAAACTGAGATAGCTGGCTGGAACCAAAGAACTCCTTCACTGCTGCGGAAACGGGCTTGGCATTGATCAAATCCTGCGGCATCAACCCTTCGCTTTCAGCCATGGACAGGCGTTCCTTCACTGCCCGTTCAACGCGCACTACGCCCACCCGGAACTGGTTCTCCGCCATTTCACCGACCGAGCGTACTCTTCTATTACCCAGGTGATCAATATCGTCGACTACACCGATGCCGTTACGAATATTAACCAGTGTCTTCATGACTTCTACGATGTCTTCCCTGTCCAGCACCCGGTTACCCGTGGTTTCAACGCGACCCAGACGTCGGTTGAATTTCATTCGGCCAACCGCCGATAAATCGTAGCGGTCAGAGGAGAAAAACAGATTCTGGAACAGGTTTTCAGCAGATTCCTTAGTTGGTGGTTCGCCCGGCCGCATCATCCGGTATATTTCAACCAGCGCTTCCAATTCGTTGCTGGTAGTATCCTGGCGCAAAGTGTCGGCGATGAACGGACCACGGTCGAGGTCGTTGGTATAAATAGTCTCAATGGTACTAACTTCAGCTTCAGCCAGCTGGGCCAGAACGTCCTCATCCAGCAGTGTATTGCACGCGACAACCACCTCGCCGGTATTTTTATCGACGATGTTCTTCGCCAGTGCCCGGCCAAACAGATACTCGGTTGTCACCTCTAGACTGGTAATATCTTCCTTTTCCAACTGGCGAATATGGCGCGCTGTAATCCGGCGCCCCTGCTCGACGATCACCTTTCGACCTGCCTTGATATCAAAAGATGCAACATCACCGCGCAGGCGTTCTGGAATCAGGTCGATCGTGTAGGTGTCGTCCTTGCCAACATGGCATACATCCACCTCGAAGAACATTTCGAGGATCTCTTCTGCGTCATAACCGAGAGCTCGCAACAAAATGGTCGCCGGCAGTTTGCGACGACGATCGATCCGAACAAATACCTGGTCCTTGGGGTCAAACTCCAGGTCCAGCCAGGAACCGCGGTAGGGGATAACACGAGCAGAATACAGTAGCTTACCGGAGGAGTGCGTCTTGCCTTTATCGTGATCGAAGAATACGCCGGGAGAACGGTGCAGCTGGGATACTATTACCCGCTCGGTGCCATTGATAACGAATGTACCGTTATCTGTCATCAAGGGAATTTCACCCATATAGACTTCCTGCTCCTTGATGTCCTTGATGGTCTTGTTTGAGGCTTCTTTATCATAAATGATCAGGCGCACTTTCACCCGCAACGCGCAGGAATAGGTGATTCCGCGCAGCTGGCACTCTTTGACGTCAAAAATCGGAGTGCCCAGTTTGTAGTCCACATATTCCAGAGCCGCGTTACCGCTATAGCTCACAATCGGGAATACAGACTGAAATGCGGCATGCAAACCGTAGTTTCCACGCTCATCTAGGGGAACATCTTCTTGGGTGAACTTCTTGTAGGAGTCCAGTTGGATCGCAAGCAGATAGGGTACATCCATTATCTGCGGCAGCATGCCGAAATCTTTGCGAATGCGTTTTTTCTCAGTGTACGAGTATGCCATCAGTACTCCCCAGAGTGATTACTTTACAGCCACCTATTTGACTGTTTTATAGCCCTTTTCGAGCTATTTTCAAACTAAATCAAGCGAACTTACACAATGATAACTTCACCTGCATTTTAAGCGGGAAAAGGCCGGCGAGCCAACAGCTCACCAGCCTTGTCCGTGTTTGGTCACTTGCCAAACAAATGCTGAGCTTACTTGAGCTCAGCGGTCGCGCCAGCTTCTTCCAACTGCTTCTTGACTTCCTCGGCATCGGCTTTGGAAGCACCTTCTTTAATTGCAGAAGGCGCGCCATCGACCAGACCCTTGGCTTCTTTCAAGCCCAGGCCGGTAATGGCACGAACAGCCTTGATGACGTTAACTTTCTTCTCGCCAATAGCGGTCAGCATTACGTCAAATTCCGTTTGCTCCTCTGCTGCGGCAGCAGTGTCGCCGCCAGCGGCAGGTGCTGCTGCAACGGCAGCCGCTGCAGTTACGCCAAACTTCTCTTCCATTGCATCGATGAGCTCAACAATTTCCATTACGCTCATATCAGCAATTGCATTTAAAATATCGTCTTTAGACAGAGCCATGACTCCTATCTCCTAGTTAGCTGATTAAATATCTATTTGCAGGGCTATGCCGCTGCTTCTTTCTGATCGCGAACTGCTGCGAGTGTACGAACCAATTTCCCAGGCACTTCATTCATTGTCTGAACCAGCTTGGTTGCCGGCGCTTTCATTACACTCATCAACATTGCAAGTGCTTGATCACGCGTAGGCAATTTAGCCAGAACATCCAACTGTTCTGCACCCAGCATTTGGCCGCTTACCGCCAGTGCCTTTACCTCGAAGTCTGAATACTCCTTGGCAAATTCTTTAAAGAGTCGAGCTGCTGCTCCCGGATCTTCCATAGAAAACCCGAACAGAGAAGGACCGGCTAACGAGTCATTAATGCACTCGTAGTCTGTCCCCTCTAGCGCACGCTTGGCCAGTGTGTTCCGTACTACACGGAGGGTCACTGAGCTTTCGCGCGCATCTTTGCGCAGAGCTGTCATCCCGTCCACAGTTACGCCACGTGCATCGGCGATCACCAAGGACAGAGCACTGGTGGCAGTCTCGTTAACTTCAGCTACGATCGCTTTTTTGTCTTCGAGTCCTATTGCCACTGGAATTACTCCTGGATTGCTAAATTAGACCTCGCCAAATCTTTGGCGGGGCCGCTTTGCGTGGTGAACAAATCCACCATCTGCGTAGGTTTAAGTTAACCCTCGCGGGCTTACTCCAATTAAGCCAGGCCGACTACTTGCACGGCATTGGCACCTACGGTCTTTGATGGCCTTCAGTTCTCAGCTAATTGGACATTTATGTCCGAGCCTTGTCCAAAGACCTCAAAGTGGGTCGAATGAAAACAGGTTAGTTTTCGATTCGACCTACAACACTCTCCATCCGTGAAGAGCCATGAGGGATAGCCCCTTTTGAGGGCTTATCCGATCAATCTTCTATCGACGCCTGGTCGATGATAACGCCTGGACCCATGGTCGTAGACAGGGTCACTTTCTTCATGTAAATACCTTTGGACGCAGCGGGTTTAGCCTTGACCAGGTCCGCCAGCACGGCCGTCAGATTGCCTTTAATGGCATCCAGTTCAAAACTGATCTTGCCGATGCCACCGTGAACGATGCCGTTCTTATCTGTACGATAACGAATCTGGCCCGCCTTGGCGTTGTTAACCGCTGTTTCTACGTCGGGGGTTACGGTGCCAGTCTTGGGGTTGGGCATCAGGCCTCGTGGCCCCAAAAGTTGTCCCAATTGGCCGACAACACGCATGGCGTCTGGAGAGGCTATCACTACGTCAAAGTCCATCATGCCGCCCTTGATCTGCTCTGCCAGGTCCTCCATTCCAACCAGGTCAGCACCAGCCGCCTTGGCCTTTTCTGCCGAATCACCCTGGGTAAATACCGCTACCCGTACGTCGCTACCTGTGCCGTGCGGCAAGGTAGTGGCTCCGCGAACCGCCTGGTCTGATTTGCGTGCATCGATTCCGAGGTTGACGGCGACTTCAACTGTCTCATTGAATTTTACTGTAGAGAACTCTTTGAGCATGCTCACGGCAGCCTCAATCGGGTAGGCCTTACCTGGCTCCACTTTCTCTTTAAACGCTCGAACACGTTTTGATAACTTGGCCATTATCTATACCCCCTCTACTTCAATTCCAGCGGAACGCGCGCTGCCGGCAATGGTGCGAACAGCAGCATCCATGTCGGCGGCAGTAAGGTCTGGCCACTTCTGGGTTGCAATGTCCTCCAGCTGAGCCCGATCGACCTTGCCCACTTTGTTGGTGTTTGGAGTACCTGAGCCCTTCTTTATCTTCGCCGCTTTACGTAACAATACGGATGCCGGTGGCGTCTTTTTGATAAAGGTAAAAGAACGGTCACTGTACACAGTGATTACAACTGGAATCGGCAACCCGGGCTCCACGCCCTGAGTCTCGGCGTTAAAAGCCTTACAAAATTCCATGATGTTAACACCGTGTTGGCCCAGTGCAGGGCCCACGGGGGGGCTCGGGTTGGCCTGCCCTGCAGGCACTTGCAGCTTAATATAAGCTTCGACTTTCTTAGCCATTTGAATAACTCCTGGGTTCAAACGCCGTTGTACTAATCAGCAAACGCTGTATTCGTACTCGGGCTCCCCAATGTGACGACCGGGGCCGTCCGTTAGTTTTTATGGCATTACCGGGTCGCGCCCGATTATACCACTGTCTGATCTATCAGGCTTTTTCAACCTGACCAAACTCCAGTTCAACCGGAGTGGAACGACCAAAAATCAGTACCGCTACATTCAGGCGACTCTTTTCGTAGTTCACCTCTTCCACCACGCCACTGAAATCGTGGAACGGGCCATCGATAACCCGAACCATCTCTCCGGGCTCAAACAACGTCTTGGGCCTGGGTGCTTCCACACCTTCCTCAACGCGTTGCAATATAGTGTTAGCTTCTGCCTCGGTGATCGGAGCGGGCGCATCCGCCTTGCCTCCGATAAAACCCATTACCCGTGGCGTGTCTCTCACCAGGTGCCATGAATCATCGTTGATTTCCATTTGCACCAGGACATAACCTGGAAAAAATTTGCGTTCGCTACGGCGCTTTTGGCCACCGCGCATCTCCACCACTTCCTCCGTAGGAACCAGTACTTCGCCAAAGTAGTCGTCCATGCCATGCCGCTCGATACGCTCCCGCAAAGAGGCAGCAACCTTCTTCTCGTATCCAGAATAGGCGTGAACTACATACCAGCGTTTCGACATCGACAACCCTTATATATCTTGTTAACCAATCACCAGCGACACTAACCAACCCAGCAGAGTATCCAACCCCCACAGGAGGATTGCCACCAACAATACAAACGCCACCACGATCAGGGTGGTTTGCACGGTTTCCTGACGCGTAGGCCAGACCACCTTGCGAATTTCGGTACGCGACCCTTTCACCAGAGCCCAGAAAGCAGCACCCTTGGCAGTCTGTAGTGCGACCAGACCGGCGACGCCAGCCAAAGCAACAAGAGCCAGCACACGATACAGTAGCGACTGATCTGAGTAGTAGCTATTACCAACAATACCTGCAGCCAGCAGGATGGTAACGACTACCCACTTGATCGAATCAAACCGACTAGCGGTTGTTTCCACGCTCATTCACTTCGCCTTCTACAGTGGGGCGTCACCAAATCTACCCCTCTTTGTCCTGCCTAATATGGCAGGCCAGGAGGGAATCGAACCCCCAACCTGCGGTTTTGGAGACCGCTGCTCTGCCAATTGAGCTACTGGCCTAATCCTTCAAACGACGAAGCCGAACTGCCTGTTAAGGCGGTTCGGCCTTGCCCAAGTTATGAATCGCCCGATCTATTCGAAGATCTTGGCAACTACACCGGCGCCGACAGTACGGCCACCTTCGCGAATCGCAAAACGCAGCCCCTCTTCCATCGCAATCGGGGCAATCAGAGTGACAACCATCTGCACGTTGTCTCCAGGCATAACCATCTCAACACCCTCAGGCAACTCACAGGCGCCGGTCACGTCCGTTGTACGG
>JABHWT010000484.1 GCA_018657645.1 Halieaceae bacterium
GGTACCAGAGGACAATTTGGAATTCACCTGGTTTATTTAGCCGCAGATCAAATAGCTCGGTAGCACTGGAAATGACAACAGCTTTTCCTGTGAGACATGCCCCATGTTATCAACTCAATCCTTCCCAGACTTGTAGCTGGCTAAGAGATAGACTGTTACCATTCAGGTAGCACTACTATCAACATCAATGTCGGCTACTTAACTGGAAAGAGGAAGGCCATGCGTCGCACCCATTACATAGCAGTACTCGTGCCCCTGATTCTTGCCCTGTGCGCATGTTCTGGAATCGAAACCCACCCAGCGCCCACAGATACCTTTGCCCAGGGCAACTACCACTACTACAAATGGCGTAGCCAACCGCTGCAGAACACCACTGGCTCCGCGGATTCGGCCTATGTGCTGGACCCCGTTTTACGAGAGCAACTAGATGCAGCATTGCAGGACAAGGGCTATGTGCAGGATGAAAAACGCGCCCAGTTTAGTGTCGATTATATTTTCGCCTCGCTTGTGCGCGACGGAGTGGTAGCCAGCGAGGCGAGCAATCTATCGACCTACCCGGGAGTCATTCCAAGTCGCAATGTCGACCAGGCCTCAATAGACAACGCCTACGCATTGGGGGGCGTGCAGGAGACCCGCAACATCGGAATACAATTTAACGACGTAAAGCGCAACGAGGAGGTCTGGCGGGTCATCATTACCAAAATTGTAGAGGACGCGAACACCGTCAACACCGTTAATCTTGACAAGTCCATCACAAAGGCTGTACGCCAGGCCCTACGCACCTTGCCCGAAGCACGCTAGAGGAAGGAGTGTTTCTGGTATACATTCGGGGCTATTGAACCTCAGGATTAACGCAATAAGGCATGGGGTCCCCGACTATTGCTGCCAGCGCATTATCTGCCGCAATATCTGCCATTTGGGTCCGGGTCAACGTTGTTGCACTACCAATATGGGGGGCAACAACCACGTTTGGTAATGCCAATAGAGGATTGTCCATTGCCACCGGCTCCTGAGCAAACACATCGATACCTGCAGCATAGAGGGCACCGCTACCAAGCGCCTGAGCTAACGCCTGCTCGTCGACAATCCCTCCGCGCGCAGTATTCACCAATACAGCACCTGTCTTCATCAGGGAAATTTTATCGGCGTCCAGCAAATTAACTGTGTCGCCGGTCAGGGCAACATGCACACTCACAAAATCACTGGCGACCAACAGCTCGTCCAGGGAAACACTCTCGATTCCAGGTACCTCACGCGGCGAGCGATTCCAACCCAGAACTCGCATTCCAAACCCGGCGGCTCGGCTTGCCATTGCTCGACCAATAGCGCCCAAACCAACAATGCCCAGTGTGGCACCACTGACATCCTTGCCCGTAAAAAACTCGGGTGACCAGGCATTTTCAGCCCGCCAGTTGCCCCTGCGCACATAGCGATCAGCTTCTACTATACGGCGGGCCGCGCTGAGCATTAAAGCAAAAGCTGCATCTGCCGTAGTATCGACTAAAATACCGGGCGTGTGTCCCACTGCTATACCTCGCTCGGTGAGTGCCGCCACATCGATATGATCCACACCCACCGACATGCTGGAAACAAACTCCAGGTCTGGCATGGAATCCAGCAGGGTGCGATCAATGCGGTCCGTCAGCAGGCAAAGCAACCCCTGACAACCCACCAGTTCCTCCGCCAGAGTGCTAGCTGGCAATAGCCCCGGTCCCATCCAGACATTCATTTCACAGTGCTGGGCGAGCTCGTGAATCCGTTCGCCGGGCACCTGGTGTGTGACAAGTACTTTCTTTCTCATGAGTGGAGGATACCTTAATAAGCTCAAAAAAAGGCCCTCAGTGGCGCAATATTGAGACCTCTACGGCATCAAATATGGTGTCATTGTATTCCATATGCGCCTGGTGATTGGTGTTGTCGTAGCGACCGGAGTCCCGGACATGATCCAGATAGCCGGTGGCGTCAAACATGCCAATATTGTCGGCCACCACGTAACTACCCGGCTTAATCGCTTCCGATGACTCTATTAGCAACAAATCCGGTAAGTACTGATTTTTCCAGTGATCAATGAAAACCAGATCGTACTGCCGTCCAAGGCTTGGAATGATATCGCCCGCGGCACCGGTGTGGACCGTAATTTTTTCACTCAAGCCGGCAAATTCAATAATTGCTCGCGCAGCCTCCGCATTCCCCGGGTTCATCTCGAGAGAATCCACATGGCCACTGCCTTTGAGATGGAGAGCCATGAGAATAGCAGAGTAACCACAGTAAGTTCCCAATTCGAGAACATTACCCGCTCCCGATCTGGCCAACGCCTGCGTCAAAATCTTGCCTTTAACATCCCCAACGTTCATTAGAAACCGCTTTTGCCGGGCAAAAGCGTCCATGGCCTCCAGAGTGGCTGTGGGGTTTCCGGGGTCGATCCGATCTTGCAGGTATTGCAGAACTCGCTGGGGCCTGCTGGGTCGATGCAACAGTGTATCCACCAGCATCAGAATGCCCTCTCGGGCACCAAAACCAATTATCGCCGGTGTGGCCTTAAACGCCATGGTCGAAAACCTCCCCATCTCACCTGTCCAGTATAGCTGAGCCAGCCACTATGGAAATCTACAAATCGATTTCCTGCTGGTAGTCTTGTTCTATCCGTTGCTGTAGCTCGTACTGAACAATACCCTGCTTTTGTTTTGATTTTTGCATGCGCTGAGCATAACGCTGCTTACGGTAGTGTAGCACAAGACGTTCGAAGCGACCCGCCTCGCTTTCGCCAGCAATTAACTCCTCGATGAAGGCGATATCTATGCCCATGCGATAGGCGATCCTGCTGGGGCGAATACGATGAGCGTGAAACTCCGCCACGATGTGGATTTGCTCCTCGCGCGTGTGGATACAGGGCCTGGAGTATCCGTAGGGTGGCGACGGCGTGCGATGATCTGCGTTTGTTTTATTACTATTCATCTCTTATTTGTAGCAGCTTCGCATGGGAATGCCAAGCAGAGCCTCGCCGGATCACTCCTGCGCTTATCGAGCCTGTTCCCATTGCTATTGGTTTGGGGTAACATTCGCGCCCTCGCAAACTCGGGAATACACCCGGGACTTCCAATCGCAAACCAGCGAGCCACGACATGACATTTGACGATCTCGGTCTGTCTGATTCACTGCTGCGCGCAGTGCACGACACGGGTTACAGCGAACCTTCCCCGATACAGGCACAAGCCATTCCGCCCATTCTGGCCGGTAGAGATATAATGGCGGCCGCCCAGACCGGCACCGGTAAAACGGCTGCCTTCACACTTCCAGTACTCCAGCGCCTGGCGAGCGGAACGCGGGCTAAATCCAATCGCACCCGTGCGCTGGTGTTAACTCCCACTAGAGAACTGGCGGCGCAGGTGGGCCAGAGCGTCATTACCTATGGGGCACATTTGCCATTGAGTTCGACCGTGGTTTTCGGCGGCGTAAGAATCAACCCACAGATGATGAAGCTGCGTCGCGGAGTAGATATTCTGGTGGCCACCCCTGGCAGGCTCATAGATCTGTTCCAGCAAAAAGCCATACGATTTGATGATTTGGAAATTTTGATCCTGGACGAAGCTGACCGTATGCTCGACATGGGCTTCATCCACGATATTCGCAGGATTCTGGCTCAGCTTCCGGCAAAGCGCCAGAACCTGATGTTCTCGGCAACCTTCGCCAGTGAAATTCGAGCCCTGACCAAGGACATTCTGCACCAGCCTGTAGAGATCAAGGTCAATTCAGGCAATCTGGCAGCTGATACGGTGGAGCAATGGCTACATCCGGTGGACAAATCGCGAAAAACAGCCATGTTGGGCAAACTAATTATCGATAACAACTGGCAGCAGGTACTGGTCTTTTCACGCACCAAGCACGGGGCCAACCGGCTGGTGCAGAATCTGCAGAAAAAGAACATCGACGCGGCCGCTATTCACGGCAACAAGAGCCAGGGTGCGCGCACCAGGGCACTGGCGGGTTTCAAGCAGGGCATGATACGCGTGTTGGTGGCAACGGATATAGCTGCCCGCGGTCTGGATATTGAGCAATTGCCTCAAGTCGTAAATTTCGACCTACCCAACGTGCCGGAAGATTATGTTCACCGAATAGGACGTACTGGCCGCGCAGGCAGCTCCGGCAAGGCCTATTCACTGGTAAGCGCCGATGAAATCAAACAATTGCGAGACATCGAGCAGGTTATACAGAAACACATCACCCGCCAGTATATAGATGGCTTCGAGCCCGAACACGAACTACCCGCAAGCGGGGCCTTGCGCAAGGCACATAAATCTCACCACCACGCACACAAAGGCAACAATCAAACGGCCAGAGGGCGTGGTAGCGATGGTCACAAACGACCCGGCCGCCGCTCCCGTGGCAGAGGCAATGCCCAGAAACCGGCGCGAGCGGGCACTAATTAGTGCTATAGATATAAGTTAAATTCTGTTCAATGAACAGCTATACTAATGCATTGACGGCCCCTTGGCCCACATCCAGTCTGATTATAGCCTCAGCAAAGGAACACACCCATGAACGCACCTCAGCCCGTACCCTCCCAGGAAGAAATCACCGCTAAAATGACTGCTGTGCTGGATGCTCAGCGCCAGGACTATCTCAAGGAGGGGTGCGTCACTGCCGAGTCTAGAATCGACCGCTTAGACCGCGGCATAGACACCGTACTAAAACACCAGCACAAGCTGGTCGAGGCACTTAATTCAGATTTCGGTTGCCGGTCGCGACAGGTGTCCCTACTAACCGATATTGCCGCTGCAGTCACCCCCATGAAACATGCCAAGAAGCAGCTGCGCCACTGGATGAAGGGGCAGAAAAGGCCGACCATGTTTCCACTCAATCTAATGGGAGGGCGCTCTACTATCGAATATCAGCCTTTGGGTGTTATTGGCGTCATTTCTCCCTGGAACTTCCCGGTGAACCTTACCTTTGGACCGCTTGCAGGTATTCTGGCTGCGGGCAACCGAGCTATGATCAAACCGTCGGAATTTACGCCGGCCACCTCCGAGGTCATGGCCGAAATGGTCGCTGAGGCCTGGGATGAGAAGGAAGTCGCCATCTTCAAGGGCGGGCCCGATATAGGCCAGGCCTTTTCCGGCCTTGCTTTCGATCACTTGCTATTTACCGGCGCGACCGGCGTCGCTAGACATATTCTGGCTGCGGCATCAGCCAACCTGGTTCCCGTTACGCTGGAACTGGGTGGCAAATCCCCCGTTATTATTTCTCGCAGCGCCGACATTGAGAAGAGCGTGAGCCGCATAATGCTGGGTAAGACGCTTAATGCAGGCCAAATCTGCCTGGCTCCGGACTACCTAATGGTACCGGAGGAAAAGCTCCACGAGGTCATTGCAGCTGCCCAAAAAACTGTCGGAGAGATGTATCCGACAATGCTGAACAATGACGAATACACCTCCGTTATCAACGAACGTCACTACGCGCGCCTGTCCGGTTATCTGGCCGAGGCAGAGGAGCGCGGTTTTAAAGTAATTCCAATTAACCCCTCCAACGAGGACTTCAGCGAACAACCGACTACCCACAAAATTCCTCCAACCCTTGTTATAGAGCCAGCAGACGACCTGAAGCTAATGGAAGAGGAGCTGTTCGGTCCACTACTGCCGATTAAGACCTATAAGGATTTTGAACAAACCATCGACTACGTCAATGCCCACCCGCGTCCATTGGCAGCCTATTACTTTGGCGAGGACAAGCGCGAGGAGCAGGATGTCCTCACACGCACGACGTCCGGAGGGGCTTGTGTCAACGATGTGATCATGCATGTAATGCAAGAAGAATTGCCCTTTGGGGGCGTCGGCCCGAGCGGAACAGGTGCCTATCATGGCGAGCAGGGGTTCAGGACCTTCAGCCATGCCAAGTCTATTTATCGCCAGGCCAGGGTCAATGTGGGCAAGCTGGGTGGCATGCTACCGCCCTACGGTAAAGCCACAGAAAACACTATTAAAATGCAGGTAAAGAAGTAACGCCCGGGGAAAGAGCGCTCACAATATCTGTCGTAGGCCAGTGAGTGGTCTGTATCAGCGACTGCCCATATTTCCCACAGGTGGCAATATGAGGTGGTCCGCTACGGTGCGCTACTGACCGGCTCGATCAGCAGGGTTGAAATTCCCAGAGTATGGCTTTTCAAAGTCGCAACCTGGGTCCCCGTCTTGCGACCCTTGCGGACCGGAGACACCTTGATCCCCTGGCCATTGAGGTGAGACACCAGCAAGCGAAGGTCGGGACACTGGTAGGCAATACCCCAGAAAAAGTCGTCCCTCTCGCGATCCTCTGGCCCGGCTATAACTTCCAGTGTTAGCTTACCAAGCCGAAAAAATAGCATTCGACCTCCCCACTCTGGAACCGTTTTATCCAGCGCCAGACGAATTCCCAGTTGCTCTGAAAACAAAGCTATGCACGCCTCGGCATCGCCGCTTCGCAACACCAGGTGATCCACCTGCAATCTCGTGGATTGAGCTGCCGGGTATTTGAGGCGGAAACTGGCCGTTTCTCGTCCGCTGCATACGGCCAGATTCAGTTTGCGCTCATTGGACACCTCGTCTACGCCCTCTGTGTCCCGACAGTCTGCGAATACGACACCGACTACAGCGGCGATCTCCAGATCCTGCTGCACCAGTTCTATCACCGTGTTGGCAAGGCCCAACCACGCCCGGGGAGCGACCACTCCGGGAGCGTCCACTCGGGGAGCACCCTCTCCACTCAAGGCAAGACACTGAACACCAAACAGTTGTTCGTATGCTTTTATTGCCGAGTCCAGATCTGGCACCGCAATCACGATGCGGTCTATTGCACTAATCACTCTCAAATCACCCCTCTATGTCCGTACAGCTTCTGGTTGCACAGTTGAAAAAGTTTTTGGCTAATTCATGAAAGCATCTTACACTGAACGAGCGTTAGCATTCATTCACCTCTCAGGGGCGGCGGTACAGACCCCTGCTCTCTTTTAATTGCGGTGCGCCCAATGTCCAAACAAAACAATCGCGTTAGCCAGGTCCACCACTCCAAGGCCAGAGACCCTATTATCATCGCCCACCGAGGCGCCTGTGGCTACTTGCCGGAGCATACCCTGGCGGCAAAAGCTCTTGCCCACGCCATGGGTGCTGACTATATAGAGCAGGACGTCGTGTTAACCAGGGATGGCATTCCCATTGTTCTGCACGATATTCACCTGGAGACGACCACCGATGTCGCGCACCGTTTCCCCGATCGTATGCGCGACGATAACCGCTATTACGCCATCGACTTCAGCCTCGAGGAAATCAGGCAGCTGCGAGCCCACGAACGCAGTCAACTCGATTCTGGCGGCGTGGAGTCGGCCGTCTTCCCAGACCGATTCCCTCTTACACCTGGTTTTCTCGGTATTCCCACACTGGCAGAGGAAATTGAATTAATCGCAGGCCTGGATCAAAGCCGGGGTCGCTCAACCGGGTTGTATATCGAATTAAAAGCGCCCAACTGGCATCGGGCGCAGGGACACGACATGGCCATCGCTATCATCGATATATTGGAGCAACGAGGCTATGCTGATCGGGAGAGCCAGGTTTTTCTACAGTGCTTTGACGATAAGGCCCTACGCTATCTTCGCAACGATCTCCATTGCAGCTTGCCCCTTATTCAGTTGTTGGGAGAAAACGCCTGGAATGAAGATACAACCGTTGATTACGATTACCTCCAGACCCCTGAGGGCCTCGATGATATTGCCACCTACGCCGCCGGCATAGGCCCTTTTTTAATGCAAATTTATGGCGGCAAAGCCGACTCGGGAAAGCCCCTGATAAGTGATCTAACTGCCAATGCACAGGCCCGCGGTTTACAGGTCCACCCCTACACCTTCCGTCGAGACCTGCTGCCAGAAGGGGTCTCGGATTTTAACGAGTTGCTGGATATTTTTATCAACCAGGCCGGTGTGGATGGTTTGTTCACTGACTTTCCCGATTTAGCCCACCGCTTTCTCCGGTATCGAGAGGAACTAAGCCAGTGAACTACTCCCGTTGCAGGGATTATATGCTGGGCAAACCCGAAGCGTACGAGGGCTTCCCCTTTGGGCCCGACGTCAGCGTCATGAAAGTGGCCAACAAGATGTTTGCTACCCTTGTCGGAGAAACTGGTATTTCCAGCATGAACTTGAAATGTAACCCCGACGAGGCCATCATGCTGCGTGATATATTCCCTGCCATATCGCCTGGCTACCACATGAACAAACGGCACTGGAACACGATTGTCCTCGATGCAAGTGTCCCTGTTGGCGAACTCGAGCGAATGATAGACCACTCTTACACGCTGGTAGTCAAGGGACTACCTCGCGCAGGACGAATGGCACTGGAGATTCGCCACGGCAAGGAATTGCTTTATCTCTAGGGTAATTACCGCCACCCATACTGTAAAAGGATGATTCTATGTCGAGCCGTCTGGTAGCCGACATTGGTGGCACCAACAGTCGACTGGCTTTATTTGACACCGAGTCAAACGAGTTTCGCGCACTCGGTGAGTACATTAATAGCGATTTTGACAGTTTGGAGGATGTCATTCAGACC
>JABHWT010000485.1 GCA_018657645.1 Halieaceae bacterium
CCACTAGCCGCAGACGACAGTTCACCGCCCATTGGTACCCCGCCAGCGTAGGCTCGCTCAATCCGGTCTGGAGATTCACACAGATCAGCCGGGTAATTCCAGCCCCCAAAAAAGCGACTGACTATGCGCGGGCCACTTGTGCCATAAACCTCTCGACGACGCATTGCACTAAACAGCGCATCTCGGCTGTTTTCCTGGGCCCACAACACAGCCAGGCCACCGGGATTATACTCCAGCTTGTCGGGTAGCCCCGGGGGTATTTCATGTCTGGAGGGTACACCCGCCCCACCGTGGCCCAAAAAGTTATCTTCCTCGGCCGCCCCCGGTGTTCCAAGGTGGGTATCCGTGCTGGCGATAATGCCGAACTGATAGGGGTTCACACCGAGGCGCTGCTCGAGTTTAAGTCCATCTGCCAGAGCGCTACGAATAAATCCCGTATCCGGCTTGGGGGGTGCCGGGTAACCCGCGATATTGTCGAGCGGGAGTTGCTCGAAGGCACACAACTCGTCGCTACTGATTCCACCCTGGTAATAACACTCGGAGGCGCCCTTGTGCTGCATAATTTCTGCCAGCGGCTCAAAGCGCTGGCGCAATCGGGCATAGTCTGCATTCATGGCCTCACCGTTGTCCCGCAGGCCACTGAACATATGACCTGCACTGAGGTTGGAATTATGCGGAATTGCCAGCGAATCGCAGCTGTTGTCTAGCCCATTGCACCGTGCATCGAGGCTGTGCCATAACTGTTCTGCCTCCGGTCCATCAATAAAGTTGATGGGTAAGTCGGGAACAACAGCATTGCGAAACACAACATTGCGGTGCAGATTACCACCGGCCTCCGCCTCCAAACCAGTCCATTCGTAACCTACAAACGAGGTAAACTCACAGTGGGTACTTTGATCATAGTGGTCAGCCGCCGCCACCTGCATCTCCCGCCAGGGTATCAGGGACGCCTTTTTGCACAGCGCATTGTCGTCCCCACACAGCCCCAGGTGCGCTGCCTGCATCGACGCCATGTAGTTAAATAGATAGTAGGCACCCCGTGGCCAGTGGCGATACACCAGGCATTGCCAGGAATCGAAACCCGCTGTCCCAGGCGTATTGCACATGTGGACCTCGCCAATGAGCTCCGCATGATCGGACACCATTGCAAAGTCCAGAGGTCGGCTTAATTGCAAAGAGCGCAACGCCGTCGCGTCCTGCCAGGGCTGTATGCCAATAGCCTCTCCCCGGGCAAAGCGATAGGCCTGATCCGGTGTGGTCCGGGTTCCCTGGGTGCTGGCATCCAGTGAATAACGTGTGTGGACGTGCAGATCTCCGAACCAGGGTTGCATAAGAGGCTCTGAATCTGCACAGGGTTGGCGCTGCTCAGTATAGTGTACGCCCGCCCCTGATACAGGCTCGACAGCAACTGCCAGGAATATGAAACCGGCTAGCAGGACAATTAGTGCTCCATCTGCCCGGAATAAACACCGCATGCGCATGCGCTCCTCTGGTAATCCTACAAATTTCAGTCAATCAATATACTGTAGCGGGCAAATTGGGAGGCCCTGAATGTTACAGTATGAGTGACGAGGTACACTAGATTGCTATGAAGTATTATAAAATTATTCAGGCTTGTCACTACAGATCAAGCGAACTGGCCGGATTATTAAACCGATTCATTTCATTTCCCCCCGGTGCTGGCTCACCCGCGCCGGCACTGCCACACTCGTGAAAACAGCTAAGGCTAAACACAAGCAACATGGTTACAGAGCACAAAGTAGACTGGTTGGTCGCCGGCAGCGGTGCCGCAGGCATGACCGGTGCGGTTGTCGCCAACCAATTGGGCGGCAGCGTACTGGTGGTGGAAAAGGAACCGGTGTTTGGTGGCACTACTGCCAAGTCGGGAGGCGTTGCCTGGATTCCGGGGAACCACAGGCAACCCGAAATGGGTATTCACGACAGTATCGAAGAGGGTTACAGCTACCTTAAGGGGCTCATTGGCGACTCGGTCGACCAGTCTCGACTCAAAGCCTACGCCCGGCGCGCACCCGAAATGCTACGTTTCATGATGCAGTATAGCCAGGTAGATTACACGCCCTTGAGTAGCTACATGGACTATTACGAATCCGTACCGGGCTATAAGCCTGGAGGCCGATCCATGGATCCAAAACCCATTAATATTCGCCGCCTCGGTACCCAGGCTAAACACCTGTACAGGGCGGATATTGGCGGCGGTCGCATATTGCCGTTCAATATGTCTGTACGAGAAGTGGTGAAATTGCAGAAGATGGACTCTGAATCTTATTTTCAAGGTATCAGGTTGCTACTGCGCTACTGGCTGGATATTCCGGCACGCCTGCGAGGGCAGGAGGATGACCGCCTCACCCTGGGCCCCGGACTGGCCGCCCGCCTTCGCCGCTCACTCATGGACCGCAATATTCCACTGTGGCTGGATTCCCCGATGACTAAACTCATTGTTGAAGACGGTCAGGTATGTGGAGCCTGGGTCAGTCGCGCGGGAAAGAGTGTTCGGGTGACGGTTCACAACGGTGTTTTGCTGGCCACAGGTGGCTTTGCACAAAATGCCAAACTTCGGAACCAACACCAGGGACCGCCCATCGGCACTGACTGGACCGCCGCTGCCCCAGGAGCTACCGGCGACGGCATTGTGATGGGCCAGCAGGTGGGGGCTGACCTGGCTTTTATGGATTGTGCCTGGTGGTCTCCCACCTACACCACACCAAACGGAGAGACTCTGGCCCTGATAGCGGGTAAATCCCACCCCGGTTCAATCATGGTCAATAAGCTGGGCAAACGTTTCACTAACGAGGCGCAGCCCTACGAAGATCTGGTAAAGGATCAATACGCCAGTGAAGCCAGGGGCGAGGGTGCCATTCCCTGTTATCTGGTGTTCGATGCCACCTTCCGCCGCAAATACGTGGTGGGCCATTTCAAACCTGCACGGATGGAAGATGACAGCAAAATCCCGCAGGCCAATTTTGATTCCGGACTATTCACCCTCGCTCCCACATTGGAGGAACTGGCCGAGAAACTAAACATAGACGGGGCGCAATTACAACGGACCGTAGAGACCTTCAATCACCATGCGATCAAGGGTGAAGATCCACAGTTCAATCGGGGCAAAACCAAACACGACCGCCACTACGCGGACCCTAAAGTCATCCCCAACCCGTCATTGGCGCCGCTGGACACCGGACCCTTCTACGCTTTGCGCTGCGACCCGGGCGACCTCGACACCAAGGGGGGCCTGCAGTGCGACGAACACGCTCGGGTTATAGACACCAGGGGCGGGGTTATCCCCGGTCTGTATGCCGCTGGCAATACCAGCGCGGCGGTGATGGGCAATACCTATCCCGGGGCCGGGTCCACCATCGGCTCTGCCATGACATTTGCCTATATTGCCGCGCAACATGCTTTTGACCATTGATCGACGCCGCGACGTGAAGGTAGGTCTAAGCTACACAGATTTCTCAAACCTCGCTGGGAACATTGTAATAGGCCTGATACCTGGCCAGCAGTGCCCTGTCCCGGCAGATAGATTCATCCGAGCCAGTTTGGTAACGATGCTCTCCATATTTATGTCGCGGTTTAGCGGCAAGGTATTGGGTCATAGCTTCAACCGTTTTTTCTGAAAGACGCATGCCAAAATGCCGATAAATCCTGGCGACGCAGTCCTGCGGTTGTTCGAGCAATGCCTTGTAACTTGAATCAAATAACTGGGCCGGGGGAATTTCACCGCTCTCTGTCAAGTCGATCACAGCCTCCAGCCTGACAGCGGCTGCCTCCGCCAGCATGGTGTTATCAAAGGCCGAGGAATCAAAGGATTTGTCGCTTCGCATCCAGTATAAGGTTCCAAGTAAATTGGTGGTCGAGGCCATGCACTTGATGGGATCGCGATGGGTCTGGATAACCTGTGCGTCGGGGTAAGTTTCAAACAGAATCGGCAAATGATTCTGATGGGCAGGCGCTTTGAGCAGCCATCGACCGGGGTTCTTCCACTGTAATAGCTGCAGTAGGCGTCGGTGATCAGTGTAGGCACTACGCATGTCTGCCCCGGCAAACCACGCTGCGTAACTGGGAGTTTGGTGCAACGAGGCAATCTGATCACTGACAAAGCTCTGGGTCATCAACATACCGCACTCACAGGGAATGTGGCCCGACATTTCATGCATGGTCACAAACTCCGGTGCAACACGGTTCCACTGAGTGGCAATACGATGGCCGCGCAGAACCCGTTGATCACTGTCGCTGGTTTCGGGACCCGGCGGTGGACATGGGAATATCGCCTCCCATGTTTTCGGGACACGAAAACTCGGATCCTGGGCCATCAGCTCATATAAAATCGAGGTGCCCGATCGCGGCAGCCCGCAAATAAACAGCGGCGCCTTAATCACCTGATCAGAGATCTCCGGGTGACACCTGAATGTTTCCTCGATGCTGAGGCGATTGGTCAGCCAACACAGAACATCATTGCGAGCCATCAATCGACCCATCAACGTAAGTTCAGCCTCCGCGTCGAGTGCACGGGACAAAATTTCAAAGGGCTCCCGCCAGTGGTCTGCGCCAAAGTCTTTCAGACCGGTCGCCATACAGGCGGCATTGATCAAGGATTCGGCATCCAGGGGTATCAAGGCCTCAAGCTCAAAGCAGTCAGCCTCACCGTTGATTCTCTGCAGCCACTCGGGATGAGGCAGGGGCTCCCATGGATCCAGACCACGCAATGACATTGGGTACCTCTTTCGTCTGCGGACAAGGTTCCACTTAATCAGAAATCACCAATTTATGTCAATAACGGGGGCGAAGGTCAGAAAATGCCTTTTCCGGGTGCATTCCAGTACACTCGCTTCTCTGACAGAAAAGGAGACAGGACATGAGCCCGGAGGAGTTTCGCGTCATCTGCGTGGTATACCTGAGTTCAATGGTGCCCCTGTTCCTGGTTCCGTATCTTCTCTATCGCGGCACTGTTCCCCGATGGGTGGGTGCTATTTACGCGGCATCGTTCCTGGCCTGCGCTGTGGGCTGGGAATTGTGGTTTACCTACGGCTGGGTGGCGGGTGACCCGGTTGATCTGCGCCGCGCGGCAACGCTTAACACCTGGATTCCCATCCACATTAACTGGCTACTGAACTCTCTGGCCGATGCGGGTACCGTCTGCCTGGGTGGCTTGTGGTTAATGTGGCGTTGTACCGGGCGCAACAACGGGGTGTTTCGGCACTGGCACTGGGGTGCATTCGCCGTGCTCCTGGCCTGGTGCCTGGGCCAGAATATTCTGGTGGAGATGTTTCTGTATCACGATCAACTCGCCGAGGGTAAACCCCTGTCGTGGGCGCCACTGGCACCTACGGGCAGCTGGTACAACCCGACTCTATTTCATTTCAGAGATCGTACTATCACCCTCCAGGGGCAGGTGTCGTGGCTGCTAATGGCCCCCCTTCTGTACGCTGGTGTCATTCGCTACTGCCGTCACACAGCCTCACCATAGGCTCTAGCCAATTCCGGACCTATAGGCGAAGTTGAGCTCTGTCAGCGTCCCAAGCAATCTGTTGCTTGATTCAAAGAAATTTCAGTAGCGGATACAATAACCGGACAGGTGAACTTTTTTCCGCCACACACGAGTTTTTTCTAAGGAATGTTCTTTGCATTTATCGTCAAGCTGGCTTACCGTACATGAAGCTGGGCGATGCCATTAGGTCCAGTAAAAAAGAACACTAAGAACCAGTACCATGCGCTACATAAGGTCACGATAGTCAGTTGCAATGAAGCGATGCACTCAACAGATTTAGGCCGGGGATAATAATGACCAACTCATACTCGAAAAAGCCAGCTACACGACGATTCGCCGCAGCACCATTGGCGGCCGCCGTGGTTCATGCGATGCTCGCCCAGGCCGCTGTGGCCCAGGACGAGCGTGCGATCCTAGAGGAAGTGATCGTCACCGCGACCAAACGCGAGTTGAATCTACAGGATGTAGGCCAGAGTATCGTCGCCTTCTCCACCGCCGATATCGAGAAAATGGGCATCAAGAGTATGAGTGATTACATCAGGGCCCTGCCCAGTGTGTCGCTTACCTCCACCACGCCGGGACGAAATTCGCTAGTCATGCGGGGTATCTCCACCGGCTCGTCTGAATATCGTACCGACAGCCAGACGGCGCTGTATCTCGATGAACAACCGATGACCACTAATTCACAACAGGTGAGTGTGCGCGCCATTGATATGGAACGTATCGAGGCGCTACCGGGGCCACAGGGCACCTTGTTCGGCTCCAGTTCACAAACCGGCACCCTTCGCATGATCACTAATAAACCCAATCACGACGGGTTTTCCGGGCAGGTAGAGGGCAGTTATGGCAGTACTACCGGTGGCGATAACAGCTACGACATCAATGGACACCTCAATATACCGCTGATAGACGACATCTTGAGTATGCGCCTTGTTGGCTATACTTCCGAAGATGGCGGTTACGTCGATAACGTTTACGGTCGCAGTCTGTCGGGCAACTTCGACAACGCGGACGAGGTAGATAGGGATTTCAATACCTATGGCGTTGACGGGGGCCGCATTTCCGTACTCTGGACAATGAATGAAGACTGGTCCGCACTATTTTCCGTGGTGGGGGAGAGAACCGATACCCAGGGCAGTTGGGAGACCGATCCCGAACTGGGGGACCACAAAATTACCCGCTTTGTGGACGAATGGCGAGAGGACGATTGGTATTCCGCTGCCGTAACGCTGACCGGAGACCTCGGGTTTGCCTCGCTGTCCGGGACAGTCACCCACTTTGAACGCGACATCGCATACGAGTGGGACAATAACACCTACGCCCAGCAAAAAGATCGCTATTACGGCGGGGGGCTCTACTGGGAGGCCTACTACGCCGGCGATCCCTACTATTACAATTTCTACAACTACGGTCTCTACGATTCCGAATATCTCGGCAGCAGCATCATCAATGACCAGAAGCAAGAGCGCGATACCCTCGAAATCCGCCTAGCGTCTCAGGGCGACAGCAGGCTGCAATGGATGGTGGGCGCCTTTTACGAGGACGTCTACGACGAGTGGTACTACTACACCAAACAACCCGGTCTGATGTCCACGCGGGCCTGGGCAACCGCCCAGAACTACGCCTACTACAACTCCAATTACTACGATAACGTGACCTACCCACTGCCCGACACCGAGATCGGCTACTCCAACACCATGGAGCGATCGGTGGAACAGATCGCGGTCTTTGGCGAGTTGAGCTATGACCTGACGGAAAAGTGGGAGGTAACCGGCGGCGTTCGCTGGGCCGAGTTTGAACGCGATGAGTATGACAAATACCAGTTCCCGGAGGGACTGGCCCCGTTCGGTGGCGCCGACACGGATGGCAGTTATGGGGAAAAGACTAAAAACGATGACATGATCTACAAGTTCAGCACGCGTTATCATTTCGATGATGATCGCATGGTGTATTTCCTGTTCAGCCAGGGTTTCAGGCTAGGCGGGGCCAATAGCGATCGCGCCGCCAATACCGGCGTCGTTCCCAAGAACTATGAGCCGGATTTTCTGGACAACTACGAAGTGGGCATCAAGAGTCAGTGGCTGGACAATAGCCTGCAACTCAACGCCTCGCTGTTTTTTATGGAGTGGGATGACTACCAGGTCAGCGCATGGGACGGCGTGGGCCCCTGGTGGCTTCGCGGAACGCTCAACGCCAAAACCGCCGAGTCAAAGGGCATTGAGGCGGATGTAAACTGGCAGGCCACCGATCGACTGAGTTTTCGGGCCAGCATATTTGTTGCCGAGCCACAATTCACCGAGGAATTTGTAACCCCCGGCGGGAGCGTCTATCGCGATGGCATGCCAATGCCCGGTGCTCCGGAAGAAAAAGCGTTCTTTAGCGTTTCCTATGATATACCCGATGTGCTCGGGGGAGATCTCTGGTTCTACTACGATATTACCTATGAATCGGAGAGTTGGAATGGCACAACCGACATTATCGACAGGGATGAAAATGGACTCTCGCCGTCCTGGCACTACAGTAACTTCCAGATGGGTCTCGATTTACCCAGCGATCTGAGCATGGTGCTGAGTGTAGACAATGTTTTTGACCAGGAGACCTATAGCTACGTCAGCACCAGTGGCAACGACGACGCCGACCTGTTTGGCGATAACCGCTACCATAACTTACGCTCCCTGGATCGACCGCGGACGGTTTGGTTTACCCTGAGAAAGGACTTCTAGCTGGCGTATTCAATCGAGCCAGGCCGCGGTAAAATACAGTATGGTTAAGCTGGTCACAAGCTCGGTTGTGCGAGGTGCACAACAGGGCGAGAGTCACGGTGGTGTCTACCTGATTGACCTCGATAGTCAGTCGGTAAAGCAGGTCATCGATTGGAATACCGCAGGCATAGATTGGCAGGGCCGCGGCTGGGACCGAGGCCTGCGTGGCATTGCCTTCGATGACGAACGGGTCTATATCGCCGCCAGCGACGAGTTGTACGCCTACACGCCCAACTTCCAGTTGATCGATTCCTGGCGCAACCCCTACCTAAAGCACTGCCATGAAATTGCCGTGTGGGAGCGCAGCCTGTTTCTGACCTCCACCGGCTTTGACAGCATCCTGGGTTTTGACCTGGACAAACACTCCTTCAATTGGGGCATGAACATCCAGTCCAGGCTCCACCAATTCAAGCCCGTGGGCTTTGATCCAACCGCCGATGAAGGCCCGCTGATGTTGAATAAATTGCACATCAACAATGTGCATTGCAATAGCCATGGCATGTACATCTGCGGATTGAATACCGGCGGAATGCTGCATTTCAATGGCAACGCCATCAACATGGCGGTCACCCTGCCCCAGGGCACCCACAATGCACAGCCGTTTCGCGATGGCGTATTGTTTAATGACTCCGAGGACAATGTGCTGCGCTATACCGGCCGTGGTGAAGGCGAAGAGGACCGTGCCATGGCGGTGCCCGAGATCGACACCGACAAGCTCAGCAATCGAACGGCAGAAGATAACAAACTGGCGCGGCCTGGTTTCGCACGGGGCCTATGCGTGATGTCCGACCGCGTGGTTGCAGGTGGCGCCTCGCCCTCCACCGTAACCCTCTACGACCTGGCGGGCAACAAAACCCTGTTGTCTGTCAAGCTGAGTTCAGATCTGCGCAACGCCATTCATGGTCTCGAAATATGGCCCTACTAATGGTCGATCTATAATCCCGCACTGCGCGATACCTCGGGCAGTTCATCAATAATGTAGCCAAGTTCTTCCTGCCACAAATCCAGATGTCGCGCATAGCGGCGCCAGGTACCCAGAGCTCCAGTGTAAATGGGTTGCCTCACCTGCTCTGAACTGGCCGTTTTTACGGCGCGCTCGGTTTCGTGAAAGCGCACGCAGCTCTCTTCGAAGCCCAGTCCACAGTGTGCCAGTATACGCCTGACCTGATTCTCCAGATCGGTAACGGTTTCCTCGTAATGCACATCCAGAACCTTGCCTGGCAGCACTTCCCGCCAGTGTTTCATCATGGCATCGTAGCGCCGATAGTAGTGTGCCAGGTCCAGCATGTCGTAGGTGAAATTCTGTCCACTGCCGAACAATTGCTTATAGCCCCCTAAACAGCTGTCAAAGGGATGTCGGCGGGCATTAATAATCTTGGCGTTGGGCAAAATGAGATGCAGCAGACCCACCTGGGGAAAGTTGTTGGGCAACTTATCGGTGAAGAAGGGCTTGTCCGTCACCCGGTGGCGCTGACTTTCCTCCATGTATTGCTGGCCGTAGGCACGCCAGTCCTTTTTGCGCAAGTCCCTGGCCGCCTCCGGGTATTGCACGCCATCGGTACGGTAGCGACCGATCGACTCGGCCAGTTTTCCCAGTACGGGTAACTCTGACGTGCCCTCCACCTGGGAGTGGCTGGCCAGGATCTGCTCCACCAGAGTTGAGCCGGAGCGAGGCAAACCGACGATAAAAATGGGATCTGGCACATCGTGGCCGCGGTTAGCTTTCTCGGTCAGAAACTCGCGAGTGAACACTGATCTTAACCGCTTGTGACGATTTTCCATTTCTACCGGATCGTGACTTACTGTCATTCGCTGACGTTCGTTGCCCGTATGGTAGTAATGCCACGCCCGATCATAGTCTTTTTTGTCTTCAAACGCTTTGCCCAGTGCAAATCGAAAGTGAATGTCGGCGCTTTCAGATAGATCCTCGCGTTCGATCTGCTGCAACATGGCGCTGACTTCGAGCTCTTCAAAGTTGAATATCTTGAGGTTCGCCATACTCCAGTACACTTCACCAAATCCCGGTTTTGCTTTGATGGCCGCGCGGTAGGCCGCAAGCGCACCGGCCTGGTCTCCCAGAGTCTTCAGCACGTGGGCATAGCCCATTTGGACACCCGGAGCGTCCCCCTTGATGGCAACGGATTTAGCAAAGGCCTCGGCACCTTTGTCGGGGTACATGGCGACTGAATAGGCGTTGCCTAGCCCCCCCCAAGCCTCGGCATTTTCAGGTTCCAGTCTCACAACCTCTTGATAAGCCGATATTGCCTCCATATGCTTGTGGCGCTCCAATAAAAGAGCCCCGAGAATGAGCCAGGCACCGGCATAGTCCGGTGCCTGCTGTGTGGCACGGCGTAACAACGCCTCGGCATCACCCAGGTTTTCCTTGCCTTGCCAGTAGGCGAGGGCCAGAAAGCGCATGGCATTGACGCTGTCGGGGTTACGTTTTAGCACCACGCGTAGGCCTTTAATTGCCTCTTCGCGGCTACCTTCACGCAGCTGTTTCACGTGCTCGGCAATAGCCTGTCGGTCGGGATCATTGTCGAGATACACCCGAAATGCCTCATCGGCATCATTGCCGCGGCCAACCGCCTGCAGCGCCTGGCCCAGTTTTTTATGTGCCAGTGGCAGTGCCGGCTGCAGTTGAATGGCCCGTTCCAACTCTACAATAGCCTCCTCAAAACGCGACTGCATAGCCAAAACGCTACCCAGGTCTTCATGTACCTGGGGAAACTCTGGCTCAAGGGACAGAGCCAGGCGCAACTGTTGCTCGGCTTCCTGCAACCGACTTTGCTTCATCAGGGCATGACCCAGCAAGCGCAGGTGTTCGGTACAGCCCGGTTTCTGACCGAGATAATCCCTGCACAGCTCCTCTGCTCGCAGGGGACGATTGGCGCGCATGAACCCTATCGCCTGGGAGAGGCTACTGCCTTTGTCTATGGAAGTATCGCTCATTGTGATTGTTCCGCTGTTGGATTATTTCACGTGGCTTCACTCACGCCAGGGGGCTCATTTTGCTTTGATTCGGCGCTGAGGTCCACCCCACCCGCGCCAGGAAATGGCCGCGCAAACGCCCATATCCTGCGCCTCCAAAGCATATGCTTGACAACAAAAAACTCGACATGCAATATGGGTTTTCCATATTGCATGTTCGCGGAATTCGCATCGCCAAGGCAATAATGAGCCCGGTCTAATTCCGAATAAAATCTACACCGCATTGTTCTGACGACTGCTCCACCAACAAAACAATTAACCTCACTCGACTGAGTGGCATGCAATGTCTGATGTTCCGCCCCCAAAGAGGCCGTTAGTTGGATTGGTCTGGTTGCCCACCAGAGAATGCACCTTAAAAGCCTGTTAGACCGCTAGGGAAGATTAGATAATGGTAAAGAAAAAGATGGGTCAACCTGTGGAAAATGATGAGGCGGGTCTGCCTGCGGAGATTTCCCGCAGAGATTTTGTTAACGGTACGTTAGTTGGTTTCGGAGCAGCCTTACTGAGTTCCGCTGCACCAGGTGCGACATCGAGCCACAAATTCGCCGGGGTTTTTAAGGACCCCTGGACCGGTTATGGCGGGACAGGAGACTACGCCATATCTAATGGCAACGTCGCCTCAGTCCGAGAAGCTGCACATTTAATCCGCGATGGTGCGACTTCGACACCGCTGCAGGACGCAGTGGATACCGGCGAAGAATATGACATGGTCATCGTAGG
The DNA here is from genome assembly GCA_018657645.1 of Halieaceae bacterium. Lineage (GTDB taxonomy): Bacteria > Pseudomonadota > Gammaproteobacteria > Pseudomonadales > Halieaceae > JBALVT01. The sequence continues at coordinate 11,980 of JABHWT010000485.1, forward strand.
CGGAGGTTTTTCCGGCATTGGCGCAGCCTATCAGTTTTACAAAAAGTACGGCAATACCAAGAAGTGTCTCATTCTGGAAAATCATCCTGTATTCGGAGGCGAGGCAAAACAGAATGAATTTGAGGTAGATGGATATACCTTGTACGGCCCACAAGCCTCCAACGATTTCGCTCCCCCTCAAAAAGAAAGCGATGATCTGATAGCTAATATTTACAGAGATACAGGCCTGCCCTTTGAGTTCAGCTTTACAAAGCACGACCCCAAAAAGACAAGCGTCAAAGCGCCATTGGAAAACTTTTACGGCATGTTCTGGGAGGAGGAGCGGTACGATACCGGCTATTTTTTCGGTGCAGATGCCGCCACGCCCTGGGTCGTTAATCCCCGAAAGGACAATCTCGCCCGAATGCCCTGGCCTGAGACTTTCAAGGTAGAGTTAAACCGGGCTTTTGCCGATAAGGAAGACTATCACGGTGACGAGGGCCTGGATCGCTGGCTGGACAGCATGTCCTATAAAGACCTTCTGGAAAAGGTGATGGGGTATAGCCCCCTGGTAACGAATTATTTTGACCCGGTGATTGCCATTTCCATGGGCGGTGTTTGCTCAGACGTCTATTCGGCCTACTCTGCAAAGCTGCTCGATATGCCGGGAACACAAGTCCATTATACTTACGATATAGAAACAGAAAGCGCCTACAGTTTCCCTGGCGGCAATGCGGGAATTTACAGGCATATCACAAAATACCTCATACCCGATAGCATTCAGGGCAGCCCTACCCTCGAGGACGTGCTTTATAATCCTATCAATTTTTCTGCACTGGATAAACCGGGAAACCCGGTCAGTATTCGTCTAAACTCTACGGCAATTGACGTCAGACATGCCGGCCCTGCAGAGAATTCCAGCCACGTTGATGTGTGTTATCTCCAGGATGGCAAGATTAAGAAGATCAAGGCTAAAACCGTAGTGATGTCTATCGGAGGATGGGTAGCCCGCAACATTGTCAGTGATATGCCCCCACCCCTTATCGAGGCCTACAGCCACTTTTATCACTCGCCTGTTCTGGTGGTTAATGTCGCCCTGCGGCACTGGCGCTTCCTGAACAAACTCGGCATATCCTCTGGCCGTTTGTTTAAAGGATTCGGAGATTTTTTCTCTATCCGCAGGCCGATGATAACTGGAAAATCTATCCAACCATTTGATCCCGACAAGCCCACGGTGATGACGTTCTATGTACCCTTCACCAAACCCGGCCATCCGATAGCGGAACAGGGTGCACTGGGGCGCGCCGAGCTTCTCGGCAAATCTTATGACCAGTATGAACAAGAGATTACTCAACAAATGACCGACATGTTTTCAGCCTACGGATTTGATGCGCAGCGGGATATTGCGGGAATCGTCCTTAATCGCTGGGGTCACGCCTACATCTCACCCCAACCCGGCTTTCATTTTGGCAAGGAAGGTAAACCGGCCCCCAGGGAGGTGGTGAAAAAAGGATTCGGCCGGATTCAATTCGGCCACTCTGAGCTCAGTGGATACATGAGTCATACCAGGGCGCTTAACGAGGGCGCCAGGGCTTCGGATGACGCCATGGCACACCTGACCCCTACCTGAGTAAAGGCCAGAGGAAGATGTTAGATTGGTCCAGGCTGATTGGCGGCTCCCGTGTACTGTTTTGCCGCACCCTTTCTACCTTTATCTGAGGCACCATCATGGCTAGCGTACTCAATCTCCAACAAATCAAACGCCTGGTAGACCCCGCTCAGCTCATCGGGGAAATAGAGGCCGGGTTCGTTCTTTACTCCCAGGGCCAGACTGTCGTGCCGCCCGTAGGTTTCATGCACTTCGACCAGCCACCCGGAGACGTTCACATCAAATACGGTTATGTAACGGGTGGCGACTTCTACATTCTCAAAATGGCTTCTGCTTTTTATAATAATCCGAATCTAGATCTACCGGTCAGCGACGGGGTCATTCTGGTATTCAATCAGCAGACGGGACAGCTGGAGCTGGTTCTGCTGGATGAATGCTGGCTCACCGACATGCGCACGGCTGCGGCCGGAGCGGTCGCTGCAAGGCATCTGGCGCCCGCCAGCATTCAAAACATCGGCATCGTTGGCACTGGCGTGCAGGCACGAATGCAACTGGAAATGCTGCGCCATGTCATCGACTGTCAGCGTTGCATCATCTGGGGCAGAGATGAGCGCAAGGTACAGAACATGATTGCGGATCTGCAAGCGAGAGAATCCATCCAGTCCTGGGGCCTGGAGCTTATCGCGGCAACAGATCTCGATGAACTGGTGGCACAGTGCAATCTCATTGTCACGACAACACCAGCTACCAAACCGCTAATTCGATCTGATCTGGTGAGAAAGGGAACGCATATCACCGCCATGGGATCTGACGACAGCGGCAAGCAAGAATTGGAAACCGACCTCCTGGCAAAGGCCGACCGGGTGGTGGCGGATAGTATCTCCCAGTGCATAGATCACGGCGAGTGTGTTCATGCGATAAACGACAACAAAATCGAAGTGGGCGCCGTTATTGAATTGGGCGATGTCATCAACAACCCCAAATTGGGTCGGACGGATGAAGACCAGATCACGGTAGCTGATCTGACCGGCGTCGCCATTCAGGACATTCAAATCGCCAGGATGGTCGACCGGGCTCGTCGCTCAGCAGGTCCACTATAACGGCGTGATACCGTCGATAACAACGGCATGCGATTAACATTGCGTGCAATCACGGCAATCGAGCGCCAGGTGCGACTCTAGAATCGATAGCGCACCGGCATGGATTTCAACCCACCAACAAAAATAGCCTGCACCCAGTCGGGATTCTCGATCATTTCTATATGCTGGATCCGTGGTAACAGTTCGCGAAAAAACAGCTCCACCTCCAACATTGCCAGGTGTTGCCCCAGGCACATATGCCCGCCATAACCAAAAGCCAGCTGATTCCTGTTGTCGCGCTCTATATCAAACACATCGGGATTCGAAAAGACCTCGGCATCCCTGTTCGCGGCCGGGTACCACAAGCAGAGGCTCTCCCCCGCCTTGATAGACTGCCCTTGAAACACCTCCTCCTGCGTGGTCGTGCGCATCATATGCCTGACCGGAGCGGTCCAGCGAATCATCTCCCGGGCGGCGCTATTGCACAGCTCGGGATGTTCCTTAAGTTTTCTTAGCTGCTCGGGGTGCTCCATCAGAGCCTTCATGCCTCCACCCACTGTGGCCGAAGTTGTGTCGTGGCCCGCAGTTGCGGCAATGATAAAGTAGCTGATCTGATCCAACTGTTCCATTGGCTCACCGTCCACCAGCGCAGTCGCCAATACGGTCGCCAGATCGTCTCTGGGGTTACTCTTACGGTCCTCCACCAGGGCTGTAAAATAGGTGAAAAAATCCATCAATACACCAAGTCCGTCACCCGCTTCCGTACCACGGGATTGGCTGGGGTCGGCCGCACCAAACAACTCCTGGGTGAGTTTCAGCATCATGGCCTCTTCCTCCGGTGCCACACCGATAATAGACATGATGACGCGCAGCGGGTAGAGCAGGGAGATTTCTTTCACAAAGTCGCACTCGCCCCCAAGCCCTTCCATTTTGTCCACAGACTCCTTGGCTATTGCCTGTACATCGCCAGAGAGATTGCCAATGGGACCGGGTTTGAACCATTCCCGGGTAACACCGCGCAGTTTCCTGTGCTTGGGTGCATCCATGTGAATCAATGTTTCCAGGCCATTGCGGGTGCCGAATTGCTCAAGCAGGGCTTTTTCAAATTCCTGCTGTACCAGTACAGTTCGCGGGTTGTTGAGAAAGCGATCGTTATTCTGAGAGATAAACTTTATGTCCTGATGACGGGTAAGCGCCCAGAAAGGCTCGTAATCCGGGTGCTCTACGTAGGTGACCGGGTCGGAGTCACGCAGATAGTCAAACAGACTGTACATAGATGTTTCATTGCCCATGATCATGGGGTCCAGCAAATCGAGATTGCGGTTCATTAGTCTTCCTCTGTAGTTAAATAAAGGCTAGCGGAACCCTGTTAGCCACTCTTTTTAAGCCCGGACTGGCTCGTAGCGCAGACCCAATCGTTTTTTTGCGACTCACATCATACCCATCTTGCCAATTGGACTGTCCAACGAATCAGGTGGGTGAGTAAACCAGCGCGGCCCGGATTCGGTCATATACAGACAGTCCTCAAGGCGCACACCAAACTCGCCATACAGATAAAGTCCAGGTTCGTTGGAAAAACACATCCCAGGCTTCAGCAGTGTCTGTTCTTTATGAACAAAGTTGACGCTCTCGTGCCCCTCCATCCCGATACCGTGACCGGTGCGATGGGATAGCCCGGGTGTCTGATAGCCGGGCCCGTAGCCCAGGCTTTCATAATAGCGCCGGACCTCGTCATCTACGACGCCCGCGGCAACCCCGATTTGCGCCGCCTCAAAGGCAATTTGCTGTCCTTTTCTCACCGTTTGCCACACCGTTTTGTGACGCTTTTCGGGTTCACCCAGTACGAAAGTGCGACTCACATCCGACTGGTAGCCATGGACTTCGCAGCCACAGTCCATTAGCACGACCGACCCCTCTCGCAGTGTCTGGCGTTGCTGCGTGCCATGGGGATAAGCACTGGCTTCATTACACAATGCCATATTCCAGATGCCCTGGCCACCGAGGGCAGATTGCGCCTGCTGCATTAGGGCGATGATCTCCTCCGAGGTCATGCCCACGTCGAGTTGACGCCACACCCAGGTATAGGCGTTCAGGGTAATCTCGTTGGCCTTATGCATGAGGCTCAATTCCTGGGGGCTCTTGTACATGCGGCAACCCCATGTAACGGAATTGGCACTGACATCCTGCATTGCCGGCAATCTGGCCATAACGCCGCGCTGGACAAAGTATCGCACCGAGTGTTCAAACCCCAATTTCCCCTTGCCTAACCCTCGGTCGACGAGAATATGGCGCACCTGCATAAAGGGGCTGTCATGTTCCTGCCAGACCCGCACATCGTCGCCAATAGCCAGGCTCTCGCGAATACTGGGCTCCTCAAATGAGGGGCATACAACGGCGATATCACCTTCTCGCGGAATAACCAGAGCCGTGAGGCGCTCACTGCGCCACCACTGAATGCCACAGAAGTATTCCATGGTTGCTCCTGGCTCGACCACAATGGCGGCCATATTCTGCCGCCGCATAATTTCCTGGGCCTTGTCCAGCCGCGCCCTTCGCTCTTTGACATTAATGGGCTCCACATTACCAATGATGCTGTGCAGTTGGCCCTTCCCCGATGACTGGCTGGCCTGGGTCTTTGCGGCAGACAAGCTCCCGCTGAGGGCCAGCGTGCCCACAGCGGTACTACCAAGCTGCAAAAAATTCCGTTTGTTTAGTTTCATAATCCCCTGCTACACCTCAACCTATGTTGTCACTGCCCGTGGTATTTACGATAATAGCCCGCTTAACCGATTCAAAAAAGGTTTCCATTATGGCTTCTCTCCAGGACCAGCTACTCAAGGCCGGCATCATCGATCAGAAAAAGGCCAAAAAGATAAAGCAAGAGAAGCGCAAACAGGCCAAACAGCAGCCCAAGGGAAAGGCTGTGGTCAACGAAGCCCGAGAGCAGGCAAAACGTAATCTGGCACAAAAGACGGATCGCGACCGGGAAATCAATTTGCAGCACCAGGCCGAGGCGGACAAAAAAGCAATTCGCGCTCAAATATCCCAGTTGATCAGCAGCAATCAAATTGACCGTCAGGGGGGCGAGGTATCCTATCAGTTCCCAGACGGTAAAAAGATCAAGAAAATTTACGTCACCAGCAAACTACAGAACCAATTGAGCAAGGGCCAGATAGGCATTGCGAAATTGGACCAAAGCTACGCGCTGGTTCCAGCGGTTGTGGCGGAAAAAATTCAGCAACGCGACGAACGCACTATTGTAATGCTCAACAGCAACACCAAATCCGAAGTAGACGATGATGATCCCTACGCGGACTACCAGATTCCAGACGACCTGATGTGGTAACTACAGGATTTTGGTGGCACCCTCGGCGATAGGCGCACCGGAATCCCGCTCCTTTACGGCCTGTTTGAATCCAACATCCTGGGCACGCTGACGAAACCATAAACCCTCCGGTGAATGGCGCGCAATGCCGTCAAAAAGATTGGCAAACATCTGCGTGTTATGCAGGCCCATATTCTCATACGCCTGATTCACACTCATTTTGCACATCATCAATTGGTTACGTGGCACCCCCTTGATACGGTTACAGAGCTGCTCAACTTCCCCATCCAATTGGTCGGCGGGCACAGATTTCAAAACCAACCCTAATGCCTGAGCCTCCTGACCGTCCACAAGATCACCTGTGAACAGCATTCGCTTGGCTTTTTCCATACCCAGGCGATAGACCCACATCATAGTCGTGGGCACGCCCCAGACTCGCGCCGGCGGGTAGCCAATGCGCGCATCGTCGGCCATTATTATCATGTCGCAACACAAAGCGATGTCACTGCCACCGGCGACAGCAGCACCGTGCACCTTGCAAATTGTGGGCTTTCGCGATCGCCACAACGACATGAAATCATCGGTGTTACGCGACATCATGGCGTAGTCCTCTGTGGGGTCCCAGGGCATCTCCTGATTGCCCGGCATTTCGCCTTTTTCCTCGGCAAATTTCACCAGGTCGTAACCGCCGCAAAACCCTTTTCCGGCGCCCTGTAAAACGATGACATGCACCTCGGGGTCTGCATCCGCCTTTTCAACGGCACGTCGCAACAGGGAGGGCAGCGACTCGTCGATGGCATTAAGTCGTTGTGGCCTGTTAAGCGTAATAGTGGCCACGCGGTCACTCACGCTGTACAACACGGCATCTGGATTCATTGTAGTCTCCTGTCTACTGGTTAGTCGCTCGCCCCGTCGGGAATTGGGATCCCACGGGCTGGTGAACTGATTGGCGCCTGTTATCGTATACGAGGCAATTTGTTGTGTAAACGACCGCTTGTTGGTTTACCATAGGTACACAAATAGTGGCTGCAGCAGGCCTCACTAACCCCATAAAATCAACACAGATTCGATGAACAACAGATTTGATTCAGGAGCTTAATTCCCACATGCAAGCACTAAAAATGCGCGACCTCATAGATCAACTCTATGCCGACGCCAGCGGTGATCAGCGAGATCTTTTGCTGGGAGTGATCGACGCCATAGAAGGGTTGACAAGACAGTTTGACCGGGAGTTCGTGAAACAGTGTGAGCAGGGGAAGCGCGAGTACAGCGAGCTTTATCAAACCATGGCCAATCTGGGTCTACTGGGACTGGGCGTACCCGAGCAATACGGTGGAACCGGAGGGGGTCTCACAGCCGCCGTATTAATGTCAGATCTTCTGGGGCAAAAAGGCGTGGCATCGCTGTCGCAAATACTGAGCGGTTTCAGTCGCCACCCTATTTTAAAGCATGGCACCGAGGAGCAAATTCAAACCTTTGTAGTACCCACGATTTCAGGCCAGAAATCGTTTTGTATTATGGTGACAGAACCCTCTGCTGGCACCAATACATTTGCTATCACCACCAACGCAAAAAAAACGGAGGACGGCTGGCGATTGAACGGGCAGAAGACGTTTATTACCCAGGCGGACAAGGCCGATTATGGTTTGATTGTCACTCGCACAGGGGCCTTGCAAGGCGGGGACAATCGAAGGGACGGTATCTCCCTGTTTGTGCTGGACATGAACAGCAAGGGCATTGAAAGACAGAAGCTCAATATAAATCTCGGACGGTCGGAAGACACTCAGTGGAATGTTTTTTTTGACGATGTCGAAATGCCTGAAAATGCCCTGATAGGCCCCGAGGGAAGAGGCATGTTATGTATGTTCGATGCACTAAACCCGGAGCGCTTTCTAATATCGGCGCTGGCGCTCGGCTTTTCAGAGTTTGTTTTGGGCAACACCGTGGATTACGTTAAGCAGCGATCTCCCTTTGGTAGGCCAACTGGATCGTACCAGTCGGTGCAGCACCCGCTGGCAAAGAGCCGTATTCAGCTTGACGCCGCGCGCCTCATGCTATACCAGGGCACCAAGGTTTACGATGCGGGCGGCGAAGCGGGAGAATACGCAAATGCTGCCAAGTACCTGTCGTCAACCTTTGGAACCGATACCTGCGATGCAGCCATTCAGTTTCACGGCGGCAGCGGCATGGATGATGACACCGACGTCCTCAATATCTGGAAGTTGCTCAGAACCCTGCGGATAGCGCCAATTAATAATGAAATGGTGCTAAATTATGTGGCGGAGCATAGTCTGGGTTTACCTAAATCCTATTAACCACACTAGCGATGATTCCATTTTCCACTACCCTCTAACGAGAGGCTCATGAAGAACAAACCCTCTGACAAAAAAAAAGACTTGCTGAAGCGGTACGGCTATCGATTTGGGGAAATGCGCCTGCGAACCATGAAACATCTGGGAATGGATGTAATCGAAACCGAACGTTCAGGATGTTATTCAAGGGATATCGACGGAGAGTTAATCCTCGACGCACTGGCACTGCAGGGCGTTTTTAATCTGGGGCGTCGCCACCCTGTAATCGTGGAGGCACTAAAAGAGGGGATTGAAACTCTGGATATGGGCAACAATTTCTTCATGTCTGAGCAGCGACTGCAACTCGCAGAAAAACTCGCTGAAACAACGCCCTGCGATGTGGATTGTTTTTTCCTGAGTTCAACCGGCTCCGAAGCGGTGGAGCTCGCACTGAAAGTTGCCCGGGGTTTCACCAGTAGACCCGGCATCATATCGGCCAATGAGTGTTATCACGGCGTCACGGGCTTTGCCCTGTCGACTAACAGTAACCCCGACTACACAGCGCCCTTCGAACCATTGATTCCCGGGTTTAGCCACGTCCCATTTGGAAGCATCGATGCCCTAAGCGCAGAAATATCAGACAGTACGGCTGCCGTAATATTTGAACCAATGATAAGCGAGGCCGGCCTTCTGATCCCACCAGCAGATTATTTTTCCGAGGTGAGGGCACTATGTGACGCACACGACAGCTTGCTGATCATCGATGAGGTGGTCACCGGCCTTGGCAGAACCGGCAAGTTCTGGGGAATTGAGCATTTTGACGGCGCCAATCCGGATATCATGATTAGCGGCAAAGGACTGTCCGCCGGCATGTACCCCATGGCCGCAACGATGATGACAGAGGAAGTGGCCGACTTTTTCCTGGCTTACCCTTTTAGTCATTACTCGAGCACGGGGGGCTCGGATCTGGGATGTGTAGTGGCCTCGGCTATGATCGACATCGTCAACACACCCGCGTTTCTGGAACAGGTCAATTTGAAGGGGGCTCGACTGGCCGCGGGCTACGAGGAGCTACTGAACAGCTACCCCGAGACACTTGCAAGTTACGGTCAGATCGGACTGAACACGGTTTTGCGTCTGGCTGACGATTCGGGAGGGTTCCGGATGAATCACTATCTGGCAGAGGCCGGGGTATTTGCATTACTGGCAACCAATAGCACTGCAGCGATTCGAATTCAGCCTCCACTGATCGTGTCAGACAGTGAAATTGATCTCATTCTGAACGCACTCGACGGTGCCTTTGGCCGCATGCGTTAATCGCAGCAGGAGAAAATCATGGTTTCAGGTCAGGACATTATTGAGGGGGCTCGTGAATTTCGCAACAAGGTTAACGACAACACCAAAGTCAGAAAATTGCTAAAGCGCTGGAGCCCTGTTATTCACTACGAAACCAGGGACTCCGACATTGCCATTACAATGGATATGACCGGCGGACACATCGCACCGATCGAGGAGGGCCACGCCGGGGAGGCGGATCTGGTGGTTATTTTCCCGACCACCCAGGAGTTGAGCGATATGTTGCGCGGCTATCTGGATCCGACTCCGATGTATCTTAGCGGCGATATTCTGGTAAAAGGCCATCAGGCCGATGTCATTAAACTGGATGCTATAACGATGATCATCTGGCCGGACCAGGATTAGCAGCTAGCAGGAGCACATTATAAATGGCTGGACTAAAGCGTGTTCTGGACTCTCGATCCGTTGCGGCTGCAGGCGCCGGTTTTGCCTTTGCAACCCTTTCAATCGTCGCCGACGTACAGGTGGCCCAACTCATGCCCGGCAACACTGGCTGGATGGCGGTTATTGTGGCGGCCCTACTGTGTATTCTGGCCTCCAGTTGTTTTGGGGAGTTATCCGGTATGTTCCCGACCTCAGCCGGGGTTCGGGTGTATATTCAAAAGGCCTTTGGCGAAAAACTGGCCATTCCTCTGTCGGCGGCATACATCTTCACTGTCATTGCCGCCTCCGGGGCCGAGGCCTATGTGTTTGGCAGTGTGTTCGAGGTTCTGATTCCATCTGGCCCTGGCCTTTGGTTCTACATTCTTCTGGCCTTTACCATTGTCGCCGCAATCAATTATTTTGGTATCGAAATCACGGCCCGGGTGCAAAACTATTTGTCTCTGTCGATGTTTCTATTTCTTGTTATAGCCAGCTTCGCAGCGATTATCCAGTTTGGTATACGTTTTGAAAATTGGTATAACCCCGTCGCTGAAACCGGCAGCGTCGGCGGCTTCATCGCAGCCGTTGCCCTCTCAGTGTTCCTGTTTGCCGGATTTGAGTGGGTGACCGCGCTGTCTGAAGAAACCAGAGATCAACAGGTTATTTCACGGGGGATGCTAGGTGCAATCGGCATTCTGTGCACCGTGTACGCACTCCTTAATTTCGCTCTCGTCAGTGCTGTCCCCAAGGAAGTTCTGACCGGAGAGCAAGTCTGGACCGACGGGGTCAACTATGCCGCAAGGCCCCATGTAGTATTTATCAAGGTTGTTTTCGGCGCTTATGAACTAACCGCTTTGATCGCCGTTGGATTGCTGAGTTTCCTGGCATCCATGACATCGTTTAACGCGGGCATTCTCACGACTTCCCGTTTTTTGTACGCCATGAGCCGCGACAAAACCATGCCCAAGTATCTCTCCAAACTGCATCCAGAATACTTCACCCCCTACGCCGCAGCTCTGACCCTGTGCGCCGTTGCAGTTACCAGTTCATTCCTGATGTTCGCCCTCGGAGGCTTCGATTCTTTTACCTATTCGGTCGCCGGCGCGGAAGTCATGATGTATTTCATGGCCGCCCTGTGCGTACTCAAACTACGGAAAACCATGCCGGATATGGTACGGCCCTTCAGGGTGCCTGGAAATCCAGTGACGACTGTTACCATGGTGGTGGGATTCGGATTAATGTTCGTTATGGTATTTATGTCTCCTGCCCAAGAAGTCAAAGTTGGTCTGGCGATACTGGTGGCAATTATCGCCGCAATGGCATTGCACAGCGCGTTAATTGTTCCTCGGTTAAGAGCTAAAAAGCGCCATCAATCCAGATAGCGCTAACGGCAACGCGCGGCACAAGAGGGCGCGGGTCTCATCGGGCCAATCGTTTGTCGCCGCCTGTTCTTTATCGGAGTCTGCTTAACGACCGCCTTTATAAACAAACTCTGAACCGTTAAAATCAGTTGACGGAATTTCGTTCCTCTCAGTCCAGTAGTCCTGATTGTGACACCACTGCGGCTTATCACCACGACGAGGCAATTGATCGAGGCCGCGCATTAGATAGCCCGGGTTAAAATTGCCCTCTTCGATCCAGGGTAAAATTTCCATGTCCCGATCCTCATCACGCAGTGCCACTTCGACGCGCCTGGCGTCGACCCCATCCATGTGATTGAGCAGGCCGCAGACAAAATCTCCCAGCATATCGACACGCAGGGTCCAGCTTGCGCGAAAATAACCAAATACCCAGACCAGGTTTGGCACACCGGTGAACATCATGCCTCGATAATTGACAGTGTCGTGCCAATCCAATGACTCGCCGTCCACATCAAACGGGATGCCCCCCATCACCGAAAGACGGAAACCTGTTGCGGCTACAATAATATCGGCCTCTATCTCCTCTCCCGAACCGGTTCGTACACCGCGCTCGGTGAAAGAATCGAGTGTATCTGTCACCACCGTCAGTTTGCCTTGGGCTGCCGCTTTGAATACGTCTCCATCGGGACAGAAAGCCAACCGCTGCTGCCATACCCGGTACCGGGGCGTAAAATGGGGTTCGAACTCGAAGTCTTCACCCGCATATTCTCTGATCAAGTCTTTTAACTCTTCAAAAACAACGTCGGGTTCCGCCTGGCAACGCTTGGTCAGTACATCCTGGTCGTACATGATTTGTGCCCGGACCACCCGATGTATCGTTGGTTCATCTATGCCGATCTCGCGCAGTCGGTCTGCCAGCTCGTTCTTGTTCTCGCTGCAAAAGAAATAGGTCGGTGATCGCTGAAGCATCGTAACGTGCTTAGCCGTCTCTGCGAAAGCTGGAATGACTGTTGCGGCAGTCGCACCGGAGCCGATAACCAGCACCCGCTTGTTGCTGTAATCGATAGCTGGATCCCACGACTGGGCGTGAACGAACAGACCCCGGTACTTGTCTCTGTCTGGCCAGTCTGGAATGTACGGATTTTCGTGATCGTAGTAACCCTGACACATCCACAGAAAGTTACAGGTGAAAATAACAGAAGTACCATCCCCGAGACGTGTAGCTTCCACGCTCCAGAGATTGTCATCACTCGACCAACTGCATCGCATAATTCGATGACCGTAGTGAATATAGTGGCCAATCCCGTTCTCCTCGATAACCTCGCCCATGTACTTGAGGATCTCCTGCGCGCTGGCGATAGGCGCTCCCACCCAGGGCTTGAATCGATAACCAAAGGTATACAGGTCAGAGTCGGATCTTACCCCGGGGTATTTGTGGGTTTCCCAGGTCCCCCCAAAGCTATCCTTCATTTCCAGAATGGCATAGCTTTTCTCAGGACACTGCTGCTTCAGGTGATAAGCTGAGCCGATTCCCGATATTCCGGCACCGACAATCAACACGTCCACATGGGTAGCACTGCCCACTTTTTGTTGTACGTTATGAGTGCTCACAGTCATTCTCCCTCAAGCGGCCAAGACCGACCTGCGTGTAAAAAAGTACTTGGGTATTATTCAAAAGTGCCTTAGGGTCTGGCAATGCTCACCGTCAGATGAACTTCCCCCCCCGGTCCTATTACCTCTTTGTCGGTACGCATGCGCTGTTCCACCTGCTGAACACTTAAGCCGGATCGCTCTGCCAGCTCCAGCGTGGCGTCTGCCATGGCCATCTTTCGATAAGGTGCCATTTTTTCACCGTCGCTCACAATAGCTTCTGGTACCAAAAATCTGTGAGAAACTTCTATGCGTTTCTCCAGTACCAGGCCCTCCATCGCCAGGCTGAAAACCTTCACTTGCCGAGGAGACGAGTCAGCGACAAAAACCTGGTTGTGTCCCACAGTAATGGCCGTCATCTCTCCCAATCTCCCCGGCCCCTGGCCTCTGGCACCAAACTGCATTACCAGCGCACCGTCCCGGTTCATCACTTTCACACAGTGGCAGTCATTGTCGGCAACATACAGGTTATCGGCCTCATCCACGGCGATTGCCGCCGGGTCAACCAACCCGGTCGTTATACCCAGCGCTTTACCCGCCCCATCAAACTGCACTACCCGTTTGCTACCACTATCCAGAACATAGATGTTGTCGGTGGAATCAATAGCCAGCGCGATGGGCTTGGACAACATGTCCAGCGTTGCAGCCCTCCCCCTGCCGGACTTGCCGGGCCGACCATAACTGCGTAGATATATGCCCTGATCGGTGAATAGCTGTACCCGTGAATTCCCTGAGTCGGCAACAAATACTGTTCCAGCAGAGTTCACAGCGACATCGGTGGGAGATTTAAAAAGACCATTTTCTTCGCCTTTTTCACCGAACACCACTATCGGACTCCAGGCAGACACGATCTGAATTCTGTGATTGCCAGTGTCTGCGATCACCCGCCGGCCATCCGACAGCACTGCCAATCCCTGGGGCGATCGAAACTGGCCGATCTTCCTCCCCGGCTCCCCCTGCTGTGAGGTTTCAAGACCACTACTGACCACACGGCCAGACTTTTCATAGAGTCTCAGTTGAAGATCCGAGGACTGCCACAACAAATCGCTCACAGTCTCCTCCAACGGCTCTATTGCAAGCAGACTGACAGTGGGCGGGGCGTAATCCGCAACCACCAGCGGCGACTTATAGTTGCCACCGACGCTGAAAACCTGGACCCGTGCATTCTTGGTGTCAATCACATACAAATCGCCCCGGCTATTCCCCGCCAGCCGACCCGGCGAGGAGAATGCGCCTGGACCCTGTCCCCGCGAACCAAAAGTTGCCAACACTGTACCGTTGGAATCGTATTTTACAATATTATTCCTGGCGCTCTGAGAAACATAGATGTCGCCTCGCAAATCGACGAACAGTCCTCCGGCCTTATGGATTGGAACCCTGGGTTTGAGCCGCGTTCTGCCACTGCTGGCCCCGTCCAATCGAAACCGATAAATCTGGCTGGACTTGGCCATGACAACATAGACATTGCCAGCGGGGTCGAGTGCAATGGCCTCAGGGCGCTGCCCATCGAATTCCCTTCGAGCCAACAATATACCGCGGTCGCTGAACCGAGAAACCGTTTTATTCCCTGCATCTGCGGTGTATATGAAGCCAAACTGATCAATTGCCACATCGCGCAACTTGCCAAATTCCCCGGGATTCTTGCCCGGGTTGCCAAAGGCGCCGATGAAGCGATCCTGCCCGTCAAAGATGAACACTTTGTTGAGTTTGCCATCGGCAATAACCACGCCCCCATCGGATCCGGTGGCAATGGCCACTGGCCGGCGCAGTCCACCACTGGCACTGCCCTTGCCACCCAATTGACGGCGAAGTTCACCCTGGGCATCATAAATATTAATCTGTAGCGTTTTTTGATCCAGAACAAAGGTATCGCCACTGTCCGACGAGGCCAGATCAACAGGTCGCTCTAGTTCAGCTCGAATCTCCCGTACAAATCTGACCGGCTCATAGGTGGACGCTACCGCCGAGCTGATCGAAGCGAGGCAGAAAAAGCAGGTGCCCAATAATATGGAATAAATTTTCATCGTTTCAGTCTACCGCCACTGGGCTGGTTTCGCCCCATGATATAAAAATAAACAGCAACATGCTCGATTCTCCTACATATACCACCGATACCCTGGAGTTGTAATCATAAAAATCATCCCGTATGTTCTGACTCTGGCTTAATAACGCAGTCCCCGGACGCAGGAAGTTATTGTGAGTGAACACCGCGAGCATTGGCAGACATTATTAACCCAACTCGATGAACGCACTGCTCTGGCTGAGGGCATGGGTGGCAAGGACAGAATTGCGAGGCAAAAAGAGCGTGGCCGCATGACAGCTCGGGAACGGATAGAGCACTTTTGCGACCCGGGCAGTTTCAATGAA
>JABHWT010000444.1 GCA_018657645.1 Halieaceae bacterium
GGGGGCCGGCCATCCGGGGGCCGGCCATCCGGAGGCACACCAATCAGTGCTATCCCAGATCGATCCAGGCGGTTTTCAGGGCGCTGTATTTTTCAAGGGCATGTAGAGATTTGTCGTAGCCGTTGCCGGATTGCTTCATTCCCCCCATGGGTACGGTGATATCGGTGCCGCCGTAGCAATTCACGTGTACCACGCCAGCTTTGATGCTGCGTATCATGCGGTGGGCCGTGGTGAGGTTAGAGGTCCAGACCCCGGCAGCCAGGCCGTAATCGGTTGCATTGGCAATGCTCACGGCTTCCGCTTCATCGTCAAAAGGGGTTACCCCGAGTATCGGCCCGAAGATCTCCTCCCGTGCAATTCGCATGTCCGCGGTTACATCACTGAACACGGTCGGCTGCATGTAATAACCACCGGTTTCCGACAGAATACGCTCGCCTCCCGAGCAGCGTTTTGCGCCTTCTCGTTCAGCGATGGCCACATAGTTAAGGTTCTTCTCCAGCTGTTGCAGATTGTTCACTGCGCCGATGTTCGATGTGACATCCAGAGGGTCGCCGACCTTCAGTTGTGCCGCCCCCTCGACTACCCGCGAAAGAAACTCCCGATAAATATCCCGCTGCACCAGCAGGCGAGAGCCCGACACGCAGACCTGGCCTGAATTGCGAAAAATGCCGTTTACCGCCGCTGCGGCGGCTTTTTCAAGGTCGGGCGCGTCGGAAAATATGATGTTCGGGGACTTTCCTCCTAACTCGAGATATACCTGCTTGAGGTTGGATCTCGCCGAGTACTCCAGCAGTCGACGGCCGACAGCCCCGGACCCAGTAAAGGCCAGAATATCGACGTCGTTGTGCAGTGCCAGGGCCTCGCCAGCGATTTCACCCCGGCCGGTGACAACATTAAGCACGCCGGGTGGCAGGCCGGCCTCCAGCGCAATTTGCGCCAGTCGCAGCAGGCTTAGTGATGCAGTTTCCGCCGGTTTAATAACCACGGAGTTGCCCGCAGCCAGTGCCGGTGCAATTTTCCAGGCGCCTATCATCAGAGGAAAATTCCAGGGTACGATCGCTGCTACGACACCCATCGGCTCCCGCTCTATCAGGCCCAGAATCTGTTGCGTGGTCGGGGCGATTTCACCGTATACCTTGTCTATCGCTTCCGCGTAATAGCGAAAGGTAGATGCTGCACTTCCCGGCTCGGCTTTTAAGGCCATGTTGATTTCTGTGCCGTTGTCGCGCACGCCAAGCACCGCCAGTTCCCAGGCATGCTCCTCGATAAGTTCGGCCAGGCGAATGAGAATGTTTTTACGGCCACCCAGTGCCATTTGCGACCAGGCCCCGTTGTCGAAGCAGCGCCGGGCCGAGGCGACGGCTCGATCAACGTCATCACTGCCCCCATCGGCGATTGTAGTCAGTTGTCTGCCATCGCGTGGGCTCAGTACGTCCAGCACCGCCCCGTCCTGACTGGGCTCTGACCGGCCTGCGATCAGGTGGACCTGTGGGGCAATGACATTGTTTTTTAGCGCATCAATGGGCGTAGTATCGGTCATAAAGGCTCGACTTTCCTTGACAAATTCGTTCGGTTCAGTATTATCATCATCGGTTCATTTAATGTCAATAAGAGGTCGGAGGAAAATGCACTCCGTATTGTCCTATCTATGCAAACGGTGGATAAAGCAGTCGAGTTACTGGGGTATTTCTCCGAGCGGCGACCGGAGATCGGTCTCAGTGACCTTGCCCGTGCCGCAGGGTTTGACAAAGCCAGCACCCGGCGCCTGTTACTGGCCCTGATCAAGCACGATTACATCGAACAGAATCCGATTACCAGGGCCTACAGATTGGGTGTGGGTGTTCTGCGCTTGGCCCGGGTACGGGAGAGCAGCACGCCGCTGGATGGTATTACCAGGCCACTGCTGGAGGAATTGGTGGTAGGTTCTGGGGAAACGGCCCACTTTTCCATTCTGTCCGGCGGCATGATTTCCTCAGTAGGTGTCGTCGAAAGCCCGCACTCCAATCGTATCAATTTTGCACTGGGAGAGGAGGGTCCGCTGCACGCTACCTCTTCGGGCATTGTGTCGCTGGCCTTTTCCAACGAAACAGTTGTCGACGATATTCTCGACCGGGGATTGGAAGCTTATACAGGCGAAACCGTTACCGGCAAGCGGGCGTTTCGCGTACTGCTGAAGCAGGTACGGCAGCAGGGTTACTGCATCAATAGCGAGATGTACGAGAAGGGCGTGTGTAGTATCGCTGCGCCGGTATTGGATCAGACGCTGAAACCCATCGGGGCCATAGCGGTAGCGGCACCGACCTCGCGATTTACACCCGCGGCTCAGAGTTCTATCCTGGTGGCGGTGAAGGATGCAGCCCTTCGTGCATCCCGCGCATTGGGAGCAGAGCTCCACGGAAAGACAGCGTGACGGCCCCGGCCCTGATTCTGGACTTTGGCGGGGTAATTTCACGCACCCTGTTTGAGACCCATGCTATTACCGAGAAGGTGCTGGGATTACCGGCAGGTTGCCTGACCTGGCGCGGCCCTTTTGAACCAGAAGGTGACTCCCTATGGCGCGCCATGCAGAGCGGGGAATTGTCAGAGCGCGATTACTGGATCCAGCGTACCTTGGAGGTCGGTGAACTGGTCGGAGAAAACTGGACCGAAATGTCCCAGTTTGTCATCGCTGCCCGGGGCGCAGACATCGATGCGATTATTCGGCCAGAAGCCCTGGCGACCATTACCGAGGCGCGTGCTCTCGGTGCGAAGGTTGCTGTTCTTTCTAATGAACTGGATCTTTTCTACGGTGCCGGATTTGGTCAGACGCTGTCTTTTATGGAGGAGGACGACATTATTATTGATGCCACCTATACCAAAATCCTCAAGCCCGACCCTCGAGCCTACAACCACTGTGCAGAGGCCTTGCAGCTGGCCTGTGAGAGCTGTGTTTTCGTTGACGACCAGTTTAAAAATATCCGAGGCGCACAGCAGGTCGGCATGCAAACCGTGCACTTTGATGTGCAGCGAGTAGAGCAGAGTTTCCAGCAGGCTCTGGACCTGCTTCAACATACTTAGGAGAGTACAATGCAAGCGCAGGAACTGAATTACTGGCAGCCGATGGTCCACCCGGCCGCCACCCGCCAGACCCCCCCAAAAACAATTGTTTCGGCGCAGGGAGTCGAGATTACCGATGTCGACGGACACCGGACGCTGGATGCAGTCGGCGGGCTGTGGAACGTCAATTTGGGGTACTCCTGTCAGCCCATCAAAGATGCCATCTCCGAGCAACTGGAGGTGCTGCCCTACTATTCATCCTTTCCCGGTGTAGCCACCGATAAGGCGATTGAATTGTCCCACGCCCTTGGTCAGTGGTTTCGTGAGGATGGAATGCAGCGTGCTTTCTTTACGTCGGGTGGCTCGGACTCGGTTGAATCCGCGCTGCGACTCGCTCGGCAGTACCACAAAATTCGGGGCGACAAGGATCGCTACAAATTTATCAGCCTGAAAAAGGGCTATCACGGCACCCACTTTGGTGGTGCATCGGTTAATGGCAATGCGAAGTTTCGTCGCAATTACGAACCGTTGTTGCCGGGCTGTTATCAAATTGCTGCCCCCTGTGTTTATCGCAATCCCTTCAATGAAAATGACCCCGCTGTTTTGGCAAATCTGTGTGCCAAACTACTGGAGGAGGAAATCCTGTTTCAGGGTGCTGATACAGTAGCCGCCTTTATTATGGAGCCGGTACTCGGTGCAGGTGGCGTGATCGTACCCCATAACAGTTTCATGCCAATGGTGCGCGAGATTTGTGATAAGCACGGTGTACTACTGATAGCAGATGAAGTCATTACTGCATTTGGTCGCACGGGTGCCTGGACTGGTTCGCGGCTGTGGAGTACCCAGCCCGACCTGTTGTGCTCCGCCAAGGGCATCAGCAATGGCTACTTTCCCTTCGGCGCCACCATGATAGGAGACAAGGTCGTGGAGGCCTTCGAAAACAATGCCGACACCTTCGGTGATGTCGGCCACGGCTATACGTACTCGGGGCATCCTGTGGGCGCCGCCGCAGCACTGGCCACGCTTGAACAGTTGCGAACCAATGACCTTGCGGCTAACGCCTCGGCCTGCGGTGTCGAATTGATGGCTGGACTACAGAGTCTGCAAAGAAAGTACGAGTGGGTAGGCGACGTTCGCGGTATTGGTCTGATGCAGGCGCTGGAGCTGGTGTCTGACCGTGAATCCAAGGCGCCGTTGGCCAAGGCGCAAATGGCGACCCTGGCGGAATCCGTCTACCAGCACGGTGTCATGGTGAGAACTTCAAGCAATATCGTTATTCTGTCGCCACCACTGGTGGTTAACTCCGAACATATTGCTGCTATCATCTCCGCTCTGGATGCCGGATTGAGTTCACTGGGATAACAAGGGGTCGCGCCATGCCTGCGCCTGTCATTTTGATTATCGGCACCGCCGATACAAAAGCCGATGAACTCCTGTACCTGAAGAATCGAGTCGAGCACATCGGAGCGGTGGGTCGCATTATGGATGTGGGTGTATTGGGTGACCCGCCATTTGAGCCCGACTACTCCAAGTTCGATGTCGCCATTGCTGCAGGTACCAGCAATGCGGACATCATCGCCCTGGGTGATGAGAACAGCGCCATGACCGCACAGGCCAGGGGCGCGGCTGCGCTGGCCAGGACACTGCAGGAAAAAGGTGAAATACAGGGCATGCTCGCCATCGGAGGTTCGATGGCTACCGACCTGGCACTGGATGTTGCTGCCTCCCTGCCACTGGGGTTTCCCAAGTGCGTGGCCTCCACTATAGCCTTCTCCCCGGTACTGCCACCACAACGAATTTCCCCGGATGTGATGATGATACTGTGGGCGGGTGGACTGTACGGTCTGAACTCCCTGTGCAAATCGGTCCTGAGTCAGGCTGCAGGTGCTGTGGTTGGAGCCTGCCAGGCGGTGGAAATGCCGCAGCAGTTACGCCCCATCGTAGGGATGACGTCGCTCGGTAGCAGCAGTTTGAAGTACATGTTGCAGCTGAAGCCGGCTCTGGAGCAACGTGGTTACGAGGTGGCCGTGTTTCACACAACCGGCATGGGTGGTCGGGCGATGGAAGCCCTCGCCGCTGACAGAACCCTGGTTGCAGTAATGGATTTCAGTCTGGTGGAAGTCAGCAACCATGAAAATGGATCGGTAGTGAGTGCCGGAGCCGATCGATTGGAAAATGCAGGGCTGGCCGGTGTGCCGCAAATTGTAGCACCCGGTGGCGTTAGCCTGATGGATTTTCAGACCTGGGCGCCACCTGCCCAAAGACTCAGTGGCCGGGAGATTCACACCCACAATCGCCTGATCGCCTGCGCCCAGCTGACCGTGAATGAGAAAATGCAAGCGGCGCGCACCATTGCATCCAAACTGAGCAAAGCCAAGGGCCCCAGCGCTTTCATTATGCCGCTTAAGGGCATTGATGAATGGGATAAAGAGGGCGGGCCGTTTCACGATCCGCAAGGATTGCAGGCCTTTGCGGACACCTTCAGGGAGACCGTGCGAGACCCGGTTGAACTGCATGAAATTGAAGCGCATATCAACGATCCGCTGTTCGGTCATACGGCTCTGGATATTTTTGACCGCTGGGTCGGGGAGGGGTTGATTCCAGAGGGTAGTCGGTAACAAGTCCGCCAATAGTGCTATTATTGTCCCAACAATAATATCAGACCGGTTTGCGGTCTGTATCGAGCACTGGAACCGAGTACATGATGAACCTGTTTCTGAGTCCCGACGATGCGCGCATCGACGTCAACAACACCCGTTCGATCGGTTCCATCATCTACCTGGCTGTGGTGGGTGTCTGTGTATTTATCATCCAGCCCGGTTTTGTGCAGGGCCTGGTGGAGTCGCTGGGGCTATCCCCCGAGCAGGCCGGTTATATAGCTTCGGCCGAGATGTGGGGCCTGGCGTTCACCACCATCATGCTGAATTTCTTTGCCCACCGGGTCGACTGGCAGAAGCTGACGTTCTGGTTCCTTCTGGTAGCGGTCATCGGTAATCTGGCCTCGATTGGTCAGCGCGATGTGGTCACCCTGGGGGTGATTCGAGCGATTACTGGACTTGGCCTGGGAGGTATGATTTCCCTACCTTTTGCAATGATGGGTTTGACCAGTAACCCCGATCGCAACTTTGGCTATATCGTGGTCTGGGTGTTGATTTATGGTGCGCTGGGCCTATTCGCAATTCCCATGGCGCTGCAACTGGTTGCGCTGGACGGTGTGCTGGTCTTTTTAGCACTGTTTTGCGGCCTGGGCCTGTTGTTGATTCGCAACCTGCCCAGACGTGCCGATGATCACGTCGAGGCAGGTGAGTTGACGGATCACTTCTCGCTGGCGATCAAAGGCAGTACCCTGACAGCAATTTTGTTATTCAACACTGCGATTGGCATTGCCTGGGCCTATGTCTTCCTGGTTGGCACCAACGCCTCTCTCAGCGAACAGTCGGTAGCCAATGTGCTGACGATTTCGCAGTTTCTGGGCGTGGCTGGCGCCTTCCTGGCGGTTATCCTAGGTACCCAATTCGGACGTCTGCTTCCTCTGTCGGTAGCGGTGATTGGCTGCGGTGCCGGCATTTCCCTGCTTCTGGGCGATATCAGCTACCTGATATACTCGATAGCTATTTACCTGTTTAACTTCATGTGGAATGTAGCCCAGCCCTACCTGCTGGCGGTAATGGCAAGTTTTGCCGATGGGGGCAGGATGATCGTGCGTGGCGTGTGCCTGCAGATGATCGGCTTTGCTATCGGGCCTTACATCGGGGCCAACCTGCTGGCCAATGAAGGCCCTCAGATGTATCAATCGGTCTACCTCGTCGGCGCGGCATTGTTTGTTGCCAGCTGGGTATTCCTGTTGCCGGCGCTGCGGGCTCAGAAAGTAGAGTCTTAACGACTGGATTCATTTCCCGGTATCTGACACTATTTTCACTCATTCACACTAATGCCTGATGGAGATACATAAAATGGTGGATAAACTGACCCTGGAAGTCCGCAAGGACAACTGGAGCGAAACCCGATTACTTAAGGAGCCACTGGACTCAGAGCTTGCAGATAACGAGGTGCTTCTGAAGGTCGACCGTCTCGCTCTCACAGCCAACAATATCTCCTATGCCGGCTCGGGCGATTTCCTGGGCTACTGGAGGTTCTTCCCCGCCGAGGACGGCTGGGGACGGATTCCCGCCATGGGTTGGGCTGATGTTGTGGCTTCTGCCCACCCGGACATTGCTGTGGGTGAGCGGGTGTGGGGTTTCTTCCCATTCACCACGCACCTGAAAATACTTGCGGGGAAAAATCGCGCAGATCAGTTCCGCGATGTTTCCCCGCATCGGGCTGATCTAGCCCCGGTATACGCACAGTTCGATCGCGCATCGGCCAATCCCATCCACGAGCTTGCAAGGGAAGATCAGGACAGCCTGCTGCGCGGTCTGTTTATGACCTCCTGGCTGGTAGAGGATTTCATGGATACAAACGAGGCCTTCGGTGCAAAGGCCTGTCTAATTACCAGCGCCTCCAGCAAAACCAGTATTGCGCTGGGTTACAGCGTTTCGCAGCGCGGTAAACTGACCAGCATCGGTATAACCTCACCCGGTAACGTGGCGTTCTGTGAAGGTCTGGGCTGTTACGACAAGGTGGTAACTTACGACGGAATTACCGACCTCGACAATCAACCTGTAGTGATGGTGGACATGGCTGGCAGTGCAGAAGTGCTCGGCAGTGCGCACCACCACTATGGTGATAATATGAAATACTCCTGCCGCGTGGGCGCTACCCACTACCAGGAAATGGGCGCAGTGGACGGACTGCCCGGCGCCACGCCGGAGTTTTTCTTTGCCCCTGGGCATATCCAGGAGCGCAGCAAAGAACTGGGTGCGGCAGCGCTAATGATGAGCCTGGGCGCCGCCTATGTCGGCTTTCGCCAGTTCTGCGATAACTGGATGAGCGTGAAGCGCAATTTCGGTCCCGAGGCAGTGCAGCAGACCTATCAGCAGGTACTGGCGGGAGCCAATGATCCCGCAATCGGACAGATCATATCTTTGTCACAGGAGAACATTTCATGATTGAGCTGTACACGGCACCAACCCCCAATGGACACAAAGCGTCCTGTGTGCTGGAAGAACTGGGGCTGGAGTATGAAGCAAAGCTGGTGAATATCAGTGAGGGTGACCAGCATACACCCGAGTTTCGCGCCATTAATCCCAATGGTCGCATTCCCGCCATAATCGACCAGGACGAGGGGAATCTTGCTGTTTTTGAATCGGGCGCCATTATGATTTATCTGGCAGAGAAGACCGGGCGACTGTTGCCCAGCGATCGCGCGGGGCGTGCCCGGGTGATCCAGTGGCTGATGTTTCAAATGGGTGGCATAGGTCCCATGATGGGGCAGGCCAACGTGTTCTTTCGATACTTCCCCGAGAAATTACAACCTGCTATCGATCGCTACCAAAACGAGTGCCGACGCCTGTTTGAGGTGTTGGACAATCATCTGGCAGACAACGAGTGGCTGGCCGATGACTACTCGATAGCAGACATTGCCAACTGGTGCTGGGTGCGAACCTACAGGTGGTCGGGGGTGTCGCGCGATGGACTGGCACACCTGGGTCGTTGGCTGGACGTGATGAAGGAAAAACCGGGCCTCCAGAAAGGTATTCAGGTACCGTTTTCGGTGGAGAGTTTGCTCGAAGATGAGAAAGCTCAGGAAGAATTTAAAAAGAATGCGAGGAAATCACTGCAGACCTGAGGTGTTGGTTAAAATCGTCCTGGCCAGTGCAGCCGGCTAACGGTTAGCAATTGCCTGGGCGCTGTTGTTTATAGTAAATTAACCGCGAGAAACATCAAGATCAGAGCACTAGCGAGTGTGCCAATGAATAGTCTTTGCAAGGCGGGAAGGAAGAACATTTTATCCAGTGCTGCCTTTGTTCCTGGGTGGTGTTTGTCACCGACATAGTGAGAAGGGCAGAAATCTGAGCGAATGGCAAAACTGATGCAAAACGTGGTTTTTGAGGAGGGTGAATACGAAACAATAGACTCACCCGAAACCATTTCAAATATTCTTAGCCACCTCCGGGATAAGCGGATATACCTCTATCTCTCACAGAAAGAGTACGAATCCGGGGCAACGGTACTGGTGGGCGTGTCTTCGAATTTTATCGACATCGATAAGCCATTGGACTGGCCCGAACAAAAGCGACTGCCGGTGCGGGTTCATTTCAAAGACGGTACGAATATCCGCAGTCACTTCACTGCCAATGTGAAGGCGATAAATGAAAATATGCTGACAATGACCATGCCGTCTGAGATTTTCAGACAGCAAAGGCGAGCTAACTTCCGTATTGATATGCCACACGGTTCCATCATCTCTTTCAACAGGAAAGACGAGAACTATGAATTCGCCGTTGTGGAGGATCTGGGCGCCGGCGGAGTGAGGGTAAGAATAGAGAGTGTCGATCGGCTGGTCGAAGGTGATGACGATGCCATTACGGATATCGTAGTGACCATTCCGCCGCGGACCTCAACAAATTCCAATACAGGCCAGACGCCGCCCCATGTTTTGAGCCTGTCCCATGGCAAGATTGTCCGGGAGATTATCGACGAGAACAAAACCAACACCCTTGGGATTCAATTTCTGTTGTCCAGCATTGAGGAAAAACTGGTGCTTGGCTTTGTCAGGAGAATGGAGTTTGAGATACTTCGAAGCGGGAGTAGGATTGGCTGAATCCGAGTACACTGAACTTGCAATTATCATGCTGAAGAGGCGCTATAGCGCGGGAAATTTGCGCAGCGGCTGTCAAACAGGGTTTCTGCGCGAATAGCCAGTTAATATGCAATAAAAGGATAAGCTACTGTGAATTGTCCAGATGCCGCCACTATCGATGAACTGGATACGTTCCTGGCGGACAATCCGAGCACTCAAATGATGGAAGTGCTGTCGCCTGATTTGAGTGGGATACTGCGTGGCAAGCGAATACCGCGACAGGAATTTGAGACTTTCTTTCGTAGTGGGTTGAAAAGTCCAGGCTCGTCGGCATTGATGGACACGACGGGTGATATATGCGATCTGCCAGATATCGGTATGTATGAGGGTGATCCCGACAGAACCCTTTATCCGGTCGCCGGAACGCTGTCCGCTGTGCCCTGGCTTCAGTCGAGGCCTGCGCAGGTGATAGCGAGCTACAGTGAGTTATCGGGAGAAGCCTATTCTCGTGATCCCCGCGATGTTCTGCGACGAGCAATGCAGCCGCTTCTCGATATGGGCCTCAGGCCGGTGGTGGCCACCGAGGCAGAGTTTTATTTATTGGAACCGGGTGAGAGTGCCATCCCCAGGGCGCTGTTGGGGAAGGTACCAGGTACCGACATACGCCAGCCCGGCGTCCAATTTGGCATGCTGGAGGATCTCTGGGATGTCGATGGGTTTCTGGAGGCTGTCAGGACCGGGGCCACACTGCAAAACCTGCCTATTACCACTGTATTGTCAGAGTTCTCGGGCGGTCAATTTGAAATAAGTCTGCACCACCTGGACGATGTCATCAAGGCCTGTGACCAGGCGTTACTTTTGAAGCGGCTAATAAAGGGGGCAGCCCGTCAATATGGATTGGGTAGTACATTCATGGCCAAGCCTTTTGCCGAAATGGCCGGTAATGGGCTGCATATTCACGTCAGCCTGTACGATGAGCAGGGCAACAATATTCTGGCCGATCCATCCTCCACGGCAAAACCGGCTATATCGCAGAAAATGCGCCACGCAGTGGGCGGGCTGGTCGACACAATGGCGGATAATATGGCGGTCTTCGCACCCAATGCAAATTCCTATCGACGCCTCATCCTGGGGAACTATGCTCCCGTTAACCCCAGTTGGGGCTATAACCACCGCTGTGTCTCTCTGCGGATTCCGGTATCGGGGCAGGAAGATACACGCATTGAGCACCGGGTTGCAGGCGCAGATGCCAACCCCTACCTGGTGATGGCGGCCGTAATGGCAGGTTTGCACCATGGCTTGACCCATCAATGCGACCCTGGAGAAATGATTGTTGCGGGACAGGTTATGCCGGAGGAAAAAGTAACCCTGCCCATCCGTTGGGAGGGCGCTCTGGAGCGGTTTAAGCAAAGCCAGATAATGCCCCGGTACTGGGGCGACGAGTATCACCGAATTTATTCTACAGTGAAAGAGGGTGAGTGCGAGACCTATCATAGAATGATAAGCCCGCTGGACTACGAGTACTATCTGCGCGCGGTCTAATTTTCGGGCAGGCAATACCCTACCCGTTCTGTGGCCGGGCCCGGCCGCTCAAACCCTTGTTTTAGAGCTGCCAGCTCATATTGCGCGCAGCAGCCGTCGCTCTTTTTTAGCGCCCTAGTAATAATGGCGCCACCGCCGGCTATCTCGATAATAGTATCCGATAGGGCAGGTTGTATTGCTCCAGGGTTGTTGGCATAAGACAGCGAGAGCCTGCGCGAGTTTTTGTACAGTCCGACAACAGGGCAGCAACAGGAGAGGATTATTTGTGGCCAGGGGAAATAACAATCGCGCCGGTATGTCGCGCCGTCAATTCATGGAGCTGACGCGTGCGGCGGGGTTAGGTACGGTGTTATCGCCATTGATTTCTACCAGCGCCCGGGCACACAGCATTGAATCAAGGTCCTTCAGTTGTTGTTTCCACGGCCCCTATTACACAAAGACTGTGGACGGGAGGCTTGTTTCTACCCAGGGCTATAACGCGGCCTTTCACGACAATGCGATAGCGCCCACTATTCCAGAGTATGTTTACTCGGCCTCGCGCATCAAGTACCCAATGGTCCGCAAGAGCTACTTGCAAAAGGGCCCTGGCGCCAACCGGGGCGCACGGGGAAGCGAGGGTTTTGTCAGAGTCAGCTGGGACAAGGCGACTGAACTGATAGCCAGTGAAATCAAACGCGTCATCAAGGAGCACGGTAACTCTGCGATCCTCACCTCTATGTCAACCGCCTACCTGACCTCGGGCCGAATCAATTACGAGGGAGGCTGTATGACACGGCTTGCCAATTTACTGGGTGGTTTTACCGACTGTATGTCGGACTACAGTACCGGGGCGGCGCAAACAATCATGCCGCACATCACCGGCAGCACCGATGTTTATTCTCAGCAAACATCCTTCAAGACAGTTCTGGAATACACAGAGGTTCTGGTTTTCTGGGCAATCGATCCAGTTAAAACCGGACATGCGAGCTTCAGCCCCAATATGGGCTATAGCCTCGACTGGATGAAAAAGCTGGCAAAGAGTGGCAAAAAAGTTATTGCCATTGATCCTCAGCGCTCTGCCACTGCCATTGAATTTGGCGCCGAGTGGGTTGCACCCGCTCCCAATACAGACGTAGCCATGATGCTGGGTATGGCTTATGCGCTACAGGAAGCGGGCTTGGAAAACCGAGCGTTTCTGGATGAATATACAACCGGTTACGACAAGTTTCTTCCCTACCTGCTGGGTGAATCCGACGGCATTGCCAAAACGCCCGAATGGGCGGAATCAGTATGTCAGGTCAAGGCCGCCAAAATTAGGGAGATTGCCGAACTGCTGGCAAAACATCCGAGCCTGCTGCTAACTGGTTGGTCGCTGCAGCGTGCTGATCACGGCGAGCAACCTCCCTGGATGCTGGTGACCCTGGCGTGCATGATTGGCCAGATTGGTTTACCCGGTTGCGGTTACAGTATGGCGCACCATTATGGCGACTATGGGTCTCCCCTGGGCCTGGCACCCAGCGTTCCCTACCTCGATGCCGGCACATATCCCGAAAACCCTCCGCCCCTGATTCCTGACGCCAGGACCACCGACGCCATTTTGAATCCCGGCAAAGTGATCGACTTCAATGGGTCGAAAGTGACTTATCCGGATATCAAAATGATTTTTAACGAATACGGCAACCCACAGTGCAGGCATCAGGAACGGGCTAAAATGATTCAGGCCTGGAAAAAACCGGATACTATAGTGACCCATGAAATTGTCTGGACGGCCTCCGCCTGGATGTCTGATATCGTACTCCCGGTTTGTACTGCGGCAGAGCGGAACGATATTGACAGCGACACCGCCGCTACGACCATTATCCCGATTAAGGCGGCTATCGAACCACTGTATGAGTCGAAGGAACCTTTCGCAGTATTTACCGAGATTGCCAGAGCTCTGGGCCTTGAGCGCGAATTTACTATGGGCAGAACAGCCATGGAGCTGGTGGAGGAGTCCTATGACATTGCCCGCAAGAGGGCAAAGGATGCCGGGATGGACATGCCCAACTTCAAGACCTTCTGGGACAAGGCAGAACCTATCGAATTTCCTGTCGATGACCAGGACGTTGATTATGTGCAGCACAAGGATTTTCGCGATGACCCCTTGTTGGAACCCCTGGGTACTGCCACCGGCAAGATTGAAATCTTTTGCAGGAATATAGAGAAAATGGGATACGGGGACTGCGGGCCCCACCCCACCTGGTATGAACCATTTGAATGGCTGGGGGCATCGCTGGCCAAGAAGTTCCCCCTGCACATGGTAAGTCCACATCCTCGCTATAGAATGCACTCTCAATACAATCATGTGGCATCCTTAAGAGCTATCTACAATGTAGCGGGCCACGAACCGGTGACGATCAATGCCGCCGACGCCAAAGTGCGGGGTATCGGTAACGGCGATGTAGTTCGTATCTTCAACCAACGGGGACAGACACTTGCGGGTGCCATTGTCTCTGAAGATATTCGCCCGGGTGTTATTTCAATCTGCGAGGGAAGCTGGTACGACCCGCAGGAACGCGGAACAGCCGACAGTCTATGTAAACATGGTCACGCCAATATGCTGATAAAAGACAAGCCAACATCCAGTTTGTCCCAGTCCTGTAATGCCAACACAGCATTGGTCGACATTGAAAAGTACACGGGAACAGTGCCAGCAGTGACCGCCTTTGACCCTCCCGCAGATGCGTGACAGCGCGATGGTGCAGACCGAGTCAATAAGCTTATACGAGCCGTCAGCTATCCAGGCGCGCAGCAGTGTATACCGCCTTCTGGCCAGCTTCTTCGCCAGGGAGTTGACCGCCGAGAGCCTCTTGGGTTGGCAACAGGGAGAACCCCGCAAATTGCTGGATGCCCTGGCGCAGGTGGAAGACTATGCGACTGCCATGACCTGGTTGAGGGCGCATATTTC
This sequence comes from Halieaceae bacterium, assembly GCA_018657645.1. Classification (GTDB taxonomy): domain Bacteria; phylum Pseudomonadota; class Gammaproteobacteria; order Pseudomonadales; family Halieaceae; genus JBALVT01. The sequence continues at coordinate 14,187 of JABHWT010000444.1, forward strand.
AGAATTGAGCGACCCGGAACAGGCTGCTCTGGACATGGCGGAGTCCTATGCCTGGCTTTTTCACGGCGTGGGAGGTTCTCACGCTGTATCACCTTATGCTTCCGTTTATCTCAACGAGAGCAGGGCAACCCACCAGGAAGTAGAGAGGGAATTGGGCTATCTGATACGGGAGCAGGGGCTTTCCTTTGATAACTCCCAACGGGAACCCTACGACCACCTGGCAGTTATTCTGGAGTTTGTGGCCTGGCTGGATGAGGCAGAGCAGCAGCGAGATCGCATGCTTCAAATCAGGCAACATGTGATTGACACCTATTTAGTCTCATGGTTGCCGGCCTTTACTTCTCGTGCCTTGGAGGCTGATAGATCCGGGTTTTACGCGGGTTTGGCAGCCATTACATTGGCATTAGTGAAACAGGATTGCAGTCAAGCAGGGTAGGTGGTGCCCATACAACAAAGGCATGTGAATTTGAAAGAGTATGCAAAAACGGGTTTGTGGGTAGGTGGAGCGATTACCCTGATCGCTGTCCTGTTATCCGGTGTCGCGCTGTCTCCGGCCCTGTCGAGCACAACATTCTGTGTATCCTGCCACGAAATGGAATCCCCCTTTGCGGAGTATCGGGCCTCAGTTCATTTCAAAAGTGCAACCGGCGTTAGAGCGGAGTGTTCATCCTGTCACATTCCCCAGAGCATAGGCCTGAAACTGGTTGCCAAGGTGGATGCACTACGCCATGTCTACGGGCATCTAATGGGCAGTTTGGATACCGATGAAAAGTATGAGGGCGCCCGATTGCGAATGGCAGAGCGGGTATGGAGCAAGATGGAGGCCAATGACAGTCGCGAGTGCCGAGTATGCCACAAGGAGGATGCCTTTTCCTTCGAATCGTTTAGGAATCACAGCGAAGGGCAGCGCATGGCGCAGGGGTTGGAGGAAGGTGATACCTGTATCGATTGCCACAAGGGGTTGGTTCACACGATGCCGGATCGGAAAACTGGATACAAAAAGCTATTGGCGGAACTTGAGGCGGTCAGTGCCGACCCGGACATCGACGCGGATGTCATTTACCCGCTCCAGACCGTCGTTAGTTATACCGGCCGGGAGGGGGAGCGGGAGGCTCGAATTCTGGCGGCGACCCCGTTGATCGTTTTAGACAATACCGGTAAATGGCTGCGGGTTCGGGTCGAGGGATGGCAACAAGATAACATCGATGCGATGATTTACGAATTGCAGGGGAAGAGGATATTTGCGGTGGCTCTGGACAAGAAGGCGCGTGGAAAGCCCTTTGTTCACAGCACTATGCTCGATCCCGATACGGAGCAAACCTGGCACCAGGTGAGTTATGAGACCTGGGTTACCAATGAACATATGGTGGAGGATAAGGCAGCGCTCTGGAGCTACGGTGCGCAATTGCACGGCGCCAGTTGCGGCTCCTGCCATAAAGCCGTACCCGGCGGTCATTTTTTAGCCAATCAGTGGATTGGAGTCATGAAGGATATGAAGCGCAATATCCGCCATCTGACCAAGGAGCAGTATCGGTTTCTGCAGAAGTATCTTCAACTCAATGCAAAAGATGTCCAGTTGAGCAGTCACTAATCAGTGCCCATCCGTGGGCGGCTCTGGGGAGGGGCCGTAACTGGTTCAGAACTTGTACTAAGGTAGGTATGGTTTGGAGCTGGTTATGCATTATACTACGCGCCGTTACCTGAACAGCGCGCGCCATTGCCGTTTGACCGGGTTTCCACAAATGCCTGAACAGCACTGTTGGTCCAAGAGTAGTTAAATGCACCCCACTCACAGCGTACTTGAATCGAGCCCCCTAGCGGCCGGTATCTTTCGAAATAGCGATTATGGCGTGACCTACGCTAATCCTGCCTGCGCTAACCTCCTCGGGTATGCCACAGTGGATGAGCTGGTGGGTCCCTCGGCTTTAATGCATTGGCTCACGCCGGCGCATTTTCAGGAATTTGTCGATGAAATTGCTGCATCGGGACGTGTCGCAACCAGGGAAGTGATGCTAAAGACGCAGGACGCAAATTCCTTTCCAGCTATGGTCTCGGGGAGTTATCTTGCACAGGGAGAGGAGCCCAGTACCCTGTTCTGGCTCGAGGACGTTGCCGAGTTAAGGCGGGCCGAAGAAGAGAACAGTAAATTAAATCAACAATTGGAGAACATTGTTGAGGAGCGAGCCCTGCAGGTAGGAAAAGGCGGGGAGGGCGTTGATGGGTTGTTTGATGATACCGACATCCCCATTTGGATAGAGGACCTGTCGGCGGTCGTTGACGCCTTGAATCAGCTTCGCGAGCGCGGTGTAGAAGATATTCGGCAGTATTTAAGCCACCATAAACAGGCGGTGTTGAATATTGCAGAAAAGGTGCGAATCACTCAGGTAAACGACGCCGCGCTGAATTTGTTGGGCGCGTCATCGCAGAAGCAGCTATTAGACCAGGCAGAGAACTGTTTCGGATTGACTGCGATGGACATGTACACTGATAAACTGTCCGCGCTGTGGGACAAACAGTCTTTTTTTCGATCCGAAGCGACGCTGTGTACGATCGATGGAAGGAGCATTAATGCCATTGTTTCCTTTCAAATGCCTACGACCGAGGCCGGCTTATTAAAAGTTCCCGTCAGTGCTGTCAATGTTACTGACTACAAGAAATTGGAGGAACAGGCTCGACGGTCACAGAAAATGGATGCTCTGGGCCAATTGGCAGGCGGTATTGCCCACGACTTTAATAATCTGCTTGGCATTATTCTTGGCAATGCCGAGTTAATGGAGCTGACCGCCCGATTAGGTGAGAAATCCCAGGCTCAACTTGACAGCATTATCCGGGCCGCGGAGCGAGCCGCTGCGCTTACCAGACAACTGCTTAGCTTTTCAAGAAGCCACACCGTGTCTGTTGAGACCCTGGATATTAGTCGGGCGATTACGGATATGGATGGCATGATTTCTCGGTCGCTCACGCCCCAGATTACAATCAACTACAACTATGCAAAGGATTTGTGGAGTACCGAAATTGATCGAGGTGATTTTCAGGACAGTCTGCTGAACATACTTGTCAATGCCCGCGATGCCATGGTCGGAAGTGGTACCGTGAGTATCGAGGTCAGCAACCAGGTACTGGATGCACAGTACTGTGTGCGACATTCGGGGGTTACACCCGGCGAATACGTCTGCCTGGGAATTAGCGATACCGGGGAGGGTATTGCCAGCGGCACCCTGGAACACATCTTTGAACCATTTTATACCACCAAGCCCAGAGATCAGGGGACGGGTCTAGGGCTTGCCAGGGTGTTTGGTTTTATTCAACGCTCCGGTGGCCATATCAGTGCCAGTTCGGAGCCCGGTGAGGGCGCCACGTTCCGACTTTACTTCCCGCGCTCGGTAAACGAAACAGTCGAGCCTGCGGAGCCGGTCGACCGTCAGTCTCCTATGCCCCCTATGCCACGCGGGGATGAATCCATCCTGATTGTCGACGATGAACCGGGCATGCGGGAATTTGTCCAGACGGCCCTGGTATCGCTGGGTTACAAGGTAATTACTGCCAATGACGGTGTGCAGGCGCTAGGGAAACTCAAGGAAAATCGGGATATCGAGTTATTGTTCAGCGATGTGGTGATGCCCGGTGGTATGAATGGTTTTCAATTAGCCGAGCAGGCTGTTGTATTCGACCCCAAGCTTAAAGTTTTGCTTACTTCTGGCTTCACCGACACTGCTGCCACAAAGAGCACGCCGTTACAGTTTAAAGCGAACCTGATGAGCAAACCCTATACCCTGGCGGATCTGGCGCAGCGGATCAGGGCAATGTTGGAGGGGGCCGGTCAGAAGGGTAAACGGAGAAGGCGGGAGCGGCGGCGGCAGTCGCCCAATTATAGCTACGGCTGGTCTGATAGTATGGGCATTGGCCTGGAGGCCATGGACGAAGATCACAAGGCATTGCTGGATGCGATCGGGCGAAGTCAGTTACTGATAGAGTCGGGTACTCTCGATGAATACCGGGATCTTCTAAATGAGATGAAAAAGTACATTCGGCCGCATTTTTCCCGCGAGGAGGCGCTGATGGTTGCCATCGACTACCCCGGGCGGGAGAATCACGCAGAGGTGCATCGCATGTTTTCGCGGCAGGTGGAGCTCATGAGTCGCCAACTGGAAGGCGGGGAACTAATCAGTGCAGAACTGCTAAACTTTTTGTTAGACTGGTGGACAGAGCACATTCAGACGATGGATCGGGCCTACACAACCTATTGTGAAGGAAAAGAGGCAGTGATTGAAGCGGCTCTGTTAGAACTGGCAGACGGCGCTAATCAATAAACTGATAGAGAGCAGTAAGCTGATGATTTACCTGCTTGACGACGAACCAGAAATATTGACCTTGCTCAGCGATGTGGCGGAGAGTAGTGGCCTGGTGGCCCATACCTATACCTATGGGCAGGATTTGCTGGACGAGGTGGCCGAGTTCTCGGTCGATGCTATCCTGATGCTGGACCTGCAAATGCCGCAAATGGATGGTATTGAGGTCATGCGGCGACTGGTACAGGCGCAGATGTCGCCACGCCTGATTCTAATGAGCGGCCAGGATATCGGCGTACTGTACTCCGCGGAGAAGCTCGCGCGGGCACACGGCCTGGAGGTCATAGCATCCTTAAGTAAACCGATCTCGATTAAGCATTTCCGCCAGGTGTTACAAGAGGTGGCGATCAGCCCGGAAGTAAGAGTGCTGGGCGCCGATCATTCGGGCGGGCACGAGATAGACGAGGCAGAATTACGCCATGCCATCGGTGACGAACAGATGGTGCTCCATTACCAACCCCAGTTTGATCTCGCCAGTGGAGCGCTCACCAGTGTCGAGGCCCTTGTGCGTTGGAATCACCCGGAGCTGGGCTTAATATTTCCAGATCGGTTTCTTCCCCTGGCCGAGCGCACCGGTGCCATCGGTGAACTCACCAGCTGGGTGATTGAAGAGGCCGTAGGCCAGGCGCAGCGATGGTATCAGGATGGACTGCCTGTGACGGTGTCGGCAAATATATCGGCCTTTGACATCACCAGCCTGACCTTGCCAGAGCAATTGGCTGAACTGCTAACCTCTACCAGGTTGGACCCGACGAGACTGGTACTGGAACTAACCGAGAGTGCGTTAATGGGTGAACTGGTGACATCATTAGACATCCTCACACGCCTTCGGCTTAAGGGAATTGAACTATCAATTGACGATTTTGGCACGGGGTATTCATCCCTGTCCCAATTGCATCGAGTACCGTTCACAGAACTCAAAGTGGATCGGTCTTTTATCATGGCAATGTCTGAAGACCAGGAAGCACGCGCTATCGTAAAAACCTGCATCATGCTGGGTCACGAATTAAATATGAAGGTGGTGGGAGAAGGCGTAGAGACCCAGCGCCATTTCGATATATTGCGTGATTTGGGCTGTGATCGTGGTCAGGGGTACTTTCTGAGCCGTCCCGCAGGGGCAGAACAGATAACCAAGCAATTGCAGGAATCCAAGGACAGTGGCCACAGTGGCTGGTAGACGCTTAATTCAGTGACCACGGGTCAGTAATTTGATTACCTCGTCACGGTGAGAGTGTACCAGCAGAAGAGCGAGGTCACCGGGCTGTAGAAGATTCATAGCACACTCGGTCCCCAGCAGTGGGTTCGCGCTGAATTTGAGCTGTGTTTCATTCAACCCAAGGCGCAGACACTCCTTGCGAATGACTTCACTAACATCACCGTCATTTCGGCCCCTCAAATAATCGGGCTCCTCGGTGATTACCACATAATCTGGAGCCAGAGCGCACGCGCCGGCGGTTAATTCACAAATCTCGCCATCACTGCGGTCACCCGCGTGGCCCAGCATGAGAATGCGCCGCCGGGCCGGGATGCGTTTCATGGTTTCGGATAGGGCGCTGATACTGTGGGGGTTATGGGCGAAGTCCACAAACACCCGCGCACCGTCGACCTGAAACTCGTTTCCTCGCCCCGGATTATCCTGCGGGTTGCTATGGAAGTTGGTCAGGCCCCTGCGGACACTCTCTACTGGTAGCGCAAATGCAAAGCACAGGCACAGGACACCCAGGGCATTCTGTATGTTGTACCGTGCTGCTCCGCCCATGGTAATGGGCACATCGCGGACATCGATAATGAGTTGACTCGAACTGCCATCAAAATACCACAGGCTATGATCCTCTAGCCAGGCGCAGGGAAGATGGTTGGTCTGTGCTTCTGTAATGCAGGGGTTGTTCGGGGTCAGGCTAAACCAGCTGATGGTTATCCCCCTGTGGACGACTTCTTCGGCGAGTCCCAACGCGTGCCTCACTAATCCTTCGTCATCCGCATTGAGCACTAATACCCCGCCCTCAGCCAGTGTTCTAAAAACAGAAAATTTGGCCTCGGTAAGGGCGGCGACAGTATTGATACCATATTGCCCCAGATGGTCGGCGGCCACGTTGGTAATCAGGGCGGCCTGTGCCCTCTGCAGGGCCAGACCGCGTCTCAGGATGCCCCCGCGAGCTACCTCCAGAAAGGCTACTTCGAGTCGCTGGTCGCGCAGTAACATGCGTGCCCCACCGGGTCCCGAGTAATCCCCCTGGTCGAGAATATCCTGACCCACGCGGACAAAATCAGTGGATGTCACCCCGGCTACTTTGTCGGCAGCGGTGGCAATTGCACTGGCAAGCCGCACACAAGTCGACTTACCATTGGTGCCCGTGACCATTGCCACCGGCACATCGTGTAATATCGCCCAGTCTACCTGGTCGGGGTGGGGGAGCTGGTCGATCGGCCAGGTGTGGGAGCCACAGCCATGTCCGAGGGAAATCGCATCGTCATCGCACAGGAAATCAACACGGTGTTTGGCCGCTGCTTGTTGGAGTGTAATGAGCTGGGGGTTCGCCTCGTTGATCATTACGGCTTTCAGATTTGTGAGCAATTGATTCAGCGGCTCCGAGGTGCAGTCCAGCAACTCACAGACGCTGTAATGCCAGGCCGCCTGGGCAACAAATATCGCCGAGTATAGTTGGTCCATGGGAGCCGAGATGGCCAGATTGAGACCCGCTTCATGGCGGCGGCTGCAACAGTGCTCACTATCCCAGTCAACGGCCTTCAGTATCTGTTGAGCCCAGTGTGCCCATACTCGCTCTACTTCACCCAGGGGGATGCCGTGTACTTCAACCTCTACAATTGCTCCCGGTTTATCCCACAACAGGCCTGGTCCGGTGAGGCGCCTGCTGTCCTCCAGGCGCAGCTTTTCGCTTGCTGGAAAAGGAATCTCCAGTGCATTCTCCAGGTCCTCAATAGTGGGTCGCATTCCGTACTTCCCCGCTTAATCTCCGCCTTCCTCGTCTCTGGCGAGTCTTACGCCCCTTTCATCACTGATCAGATGCAGCCCATCCTCGAGTTGAAAACCAATTTCCTCCTGCATAGGGGGAGGAATTACATCGGGAGAGTCTTGTTGCTGATCGCTGTGATCGCCGCCATGATAGATGATCTGCTTCCAGCAGCGGGTAATATTATCGCCGAAGATAACCAAAAGGTCGCCCTCCTGGGCGAGACCCATAGCGGTAGCGACCGCTTCCTGCTCATCCTGAATAATGGTTATGATTTCCTCGCTAACCCCGTTGTCGATGAGTCCGGAGCGTAGTAACTGCGGGATTTCATCGTCGCCACGTCCCCTCCTGTTGTCATCGGCCTTGCAGATGTAATGGTCGAAGTGACCGGCAAGGGTTTTTGCCGAATCGCGAATATCCTCGTCGCGTCTATCCCCTGGCATCGAGGCCACGGCTATTTTCCTACCGCTGACATCCATGCGGTCTACCATTTCGGCTATGACACGGAACGCTGCAGCATTGTGTGCGTAGTCGAGGACTACCTTGAAGGGATGCTCATTGAAAACGTTCATACGCCCGGGAGCTTGGAAGAAACTGGTATCAAATGTGCGCAAACCATGGCGAATTTCATCGAATTCCTTGCCAAAACAATAGGCCATGGTGGCTGCAAACATGGCATTCTGGACATTATGCAGCGCCTTTCCCTCCATGGTGGCTGGAATCAGGTGTGACCACAGCAGCGGCATGTGCGAACCATTGTCATAAAATGTGATCATGTCGCCGTTAATGCCTTTTTCCAGCACACAGGCCATGCCACTCGCCCTGATATGTTCGCGTACCAGGCCATTGTCGGAGTTCAGTGTGATATAACAGATACGTTTTGCATCGCAGTAGTCCGCCATTTTCAAGCACTGAATATCGTCGGCGTTTAGCACTGCGACTTCACTGGCGGTTTCTACTACCACCCTTTTTACCTCTGCCAGTTGGTCCAGGGTGTCTATGCCCTTCAGCCCCAGGTGGTCGGCATCGACATTAAGGCAGGCAGCCACATCGCTTTTCTGGTAGCCGAGCCCGGCCCGTAAAATACCGCCCCGTGCCGTTTCCATCACCGCAAAATCTACCGAGGGGTCTCGCAGCACAATCTGGGCCGAAGTGGGGCCGGTCATGTCGCCTTTAACCGATATTTTTCCGTCGATTTGAATGCCGTCGGTTGATGTGAGCCCCACCGTGTGACCGCAGGCCTTGAGAATATGGGCCAGCATGCGCGATGTAGTCGTCTTACCGTTGGTTCCGGTGATGGCGGCCAGTGGAATACGGCCAACCTCTCCCGGCCCAAAGAGCATATCCATGACCTTGCCGGCGACATCGCGAGGTTCGCCCTCGCTGGGTGCAACGTGCATTCTGAATCCGGGTGCGGCATTAATCTCTACAATGGCGCCACCGATATCTTTGTAGGAGCGGGTAATATCGTCACTGAGAAAATCAACACCACCCACATCCAGACCAATGGCGCGTACGGCGCGCACTGCCATTTCGCGATTGTCTGGGTGAACTACGTCGGTCATATCGATGGCAGTGCCGCCGGTTGACAAGTTGGCGGTAGAGCGCAGGTAGAAGATTTCTCCCTGCGCCAGCACTGAATCAACATTTTTGTCGGCCTCGGCCAATAAACGGTTTGCCTGTTTGTCCAGCTCCAGTTGGGTGAGTACTTTCTCGTGGCCGATACCGCGCCTGGGGTCTTCATTGACACTGTCTATAAGTTCCCCGATGGTGTGTGTTCCATCCCCGACCACATGCCCCGGTACGCGTTTGGCAACGGCGACCAGTTCGTTGTTAACAACCAGCATACGGTGATCGAAACCCTCGATAAAACTCTCGACCAGTACTGCGCGACCAGTACCTTGCTCCTGCGCCTGGACAAAGGCGGTGGCTACCTGATCGGCACTGGTCAGGTTGATAGAGACACCGCGTCCGTGATTGGCGTTGAGCGGTTTAACTACCACCGGATAGCCTATTCGCTCGGCAGCGGAGATGGCGCGCCGCTCGCTATAGATCATCCGCTGCTGGGGTACCGGTAACCCCAGGTCATTAAGCAATTGGTGGGTGTCTTCCTTGTCACAGGCAATTTCAACGGCAATGTGACGGGTTTCGCTGGTGATAGTGGCCTGAATACGTTGCTGGTGCACGCCGTGACCAAATTGCACCAGGCTGTAGGGGTTGAGACGCAACCAGGGAATACCTCGCTCCTCTGCGGCCTTCACCAGGGAGCCGGTAGATGGGCCAAACTCGCGTTTTTGTGCGCGTAGGACGAAGTCCTTGAGTTCATCCTGAAAATCAAAGTCCGCCTCAAACGAGTAGTCGATATGCTCGCGTACCGCATTGGGTAGCAAGTGCAGCAAAAGCTTTAGCGCCAGATCTCCCGCCTCGCGCCCCACATCCCGCTGCCGATAGGCATATACCATATTGTACTGGCCAGGTTCTCCCGTGGAGCGGGTGCGACCAAAGCTGACATCGGACCCTGCAACACACTGTATTTCCAGTGCGCAGTGCTCCATGATGTGGCCCATCCAGGTGCCCTCGTCCTCGCGAAGGCGGCGCAGAAAACCTCCGGGTTCCCGGTAGGAGCAGCCATGCTCAGACAGACCCGGCAGGGACTGTACTAGCGCCTCGGTGAAGCTTTCTCCCAATTTTGCAGAGGGCCACTGCTCCAGAATGCCCAGATCCAGCACGTGCTTGATTACCGGGGACTGAGACCAGGTGTTGGGACCAACATAGACATTAGTGGATAGTATTTTCATAGTAATTCTCGTGTTAACGAATAGTAGCTTGCCGCGTTTGCATCTCGTAGCGGCCGCCCTCAGCCAGTACGTGGAGGCGGATGTCCAGCAGGCTGATAGCCGCTCCCGCACCGGCACTGGACCGAGAGGAGTGGGATAGTTCGCTGGCGTCGATTATGGTGACCGCGCCACTGCCAATGACTTCGCCGCAGTTGTCGCCGTCAATCAGAAAGGCCGTGTCCTCGTCAATACCGATTCCAATGAGGAAGGGGTTGTAGGACAGCGCAGTCAACAGACGGCCCAAGCGGTCTCGCTGACTGAAGTGCTGGTCGATAATAGCGGTGTTGATAAGCCCGATGCCAGGAGCGAGGTTCACGCCGTCCTCTCGTGGCGACAAACCGGAGGAACCGCCGGCAATCATGTGCTGGGACATCATCGCAGCGCCGGCGGAAGTACCGCCGATTGGAATGCCTTCGGCGCTGCGCCGGCGCAGCTTCTGGCCCACCGGTGTGCCACCGAGAATGCCGGATAGGCGCAGTTGATTACCGCCGGTGACAAAAATGCCGGTTGCAATATCCATTTCCTCGAGTAACAGTTCGTCGTCACAGTCGCTGCGCTCATTGATCTCGGTAAACAGGGCGCGCTCGGCACCCAGATCGAGAAAGAGGTCGGCATACAGGGGCCCTGTTTCCGGGAGCTGGGAAGCGGTTGGGATAATCATGATCCGGGCCTGCTCGCCGCCACATATTTCCAGGAAGTGGCTTAGGATGCGCGGGTTATTGGCCTTGTCCTCTGCCCCGCCAATGGGCATGAGGTGGCCGCGACGATTGCCCGGCATGACAGGTGATGGAGACATTAATCAAATTCCTTGTTTTGTATGCAGTCTAGCGTTCCTGGTGGACTAGTCAATTTCAAAGCTGCCCGCTATTTGTTGCTGTCCTTCCAGGATGTGCCACACCCCGCCTGCCATCAGGTGTTGGATCGATAGGTTGTTGTCCAATACCAGTAAATCGGCGTCCATTGCCTCGTCAATAATTCCCTTGCCATGCAGGCGCATCAGGCGGGCCACGTTTTGGGTGACGTGGGGTAGTGTTTGATCCAGGCTGAGACCGCTTGCCAGCAGCTGTTTCATTGTCTCGAGCAAGGTTCTGGAACTACCAATGTCCATGGCTTGCAATTCCCCTGCATCGTTATAGGTCGGCAGGCAGCCTCCACCATCAGAGCTGATGGTTAGCTTGTCGCCGGGCAGGCCGGCGTGGCGGTACCTCAGTACGGCCTCCGCTGCACTCCAGCCCGGTTCGTCGCTGGATGTTGGAAAAGCGGTCAGGTCAATGCAGCACTGTTCATTGGCGACCAGTGCACAGGCCTCCTCAAAAAGAGGCTTGTTGCGATTGACATGGGTGGGATGGAAAACCCTGGCGGGGAGTTCACTCTGTGCCAGGCATTGTCGAACCAATTCCAGGCCGCGTTTTCCATCTCCCAGGTGCAGGTGCAGAATGCCCGCTTTGCCTGTCATCAGCCCGGCAACATGGGCTTCGCTTGCCAGTTTGAGAATTTCATCCACCGTGGGTTGGCTTGATCGGTGATCGCTGATGGCAACCTCGCCAATGCCTATGATCGGGTCGAGATAGACGATATCGCTGCGGGCGCTGCCGGTCAGCGTGGTTAAAGGAAGGTGGTAACCGCCGCAAAAGCACCAGGCGGAGAGACCCTGTTGACGTAGGCCGTAGGCCTGAGTGACCAGGGTCTGTGTATTGCGGCTTAGATCGTCGGTACCCAGTACTCCTATGACAGAAGTGACTCCCGCACGGGTAAACTGGCCCAGAGATGGGGCGGGTACGCGACTGGCCGGGCCGGATTCACCGCCACCGCCGGTAATATGAGTGTGACCATCGATTAATCCCGGTACCAGATAGGCTCCCTGAAGGTCCATGTGGCGAACCTGCAAGGTGTCTCCCAGAGTGGGTGGCTGATCCCCAATGTAGACGATCTTACTGCCACAGGTCAGCACCGTTTTCAGACCGAGAGCCCGGGGCGCGAATACCTGTGCATTTGTGAGCAAATTGAACATAGTGATAATCTATGCAGTATAGTAGATTGCGATATCGAAAAAGGGCGAATCATGGGGGTTGACCTGAATTCTGTCAATCCCCTCTGTACTGTACATCAGGAGAATTTATATGATTGTCGAGCAAATATGGACCGGGAATGCATTTCGGAATTTTAATTACCTGATTGCCTGCCCGGAGACAGGGGAGGCAATGGCGATCGATCCTCTGGATCACGAAAAATGTCTGGCCGCGGCTAAAGCCAGGGGCTGGCAAATAACCCAGGTGTTGAATACCCATGAACACTTTGATCATATTGCGGGTAATGATGAGGTGATCGCGGCCACCGGTGCCAGTTTGCTGGCTCATGTTAATGCCGGCAATGCCATTCCCGGCATGGATCGCGGTTTGCAGGCAGGCGATTTGATAAAGATTGGCTCAACGGTGGAACTGGAAGCGCTGGATACGCCCGGACATACCATGAGTCATGTCTGCCTGCTATCCCATACCGAAACACCGGCACTGTTCTGCGGGGACACCCTGTTTAACGCCGGCGCTGGAAACTGTCACAATGGTGGGCACCCTGCCGAACTGTACCAGACATTTGCCACCCAATTGACGCAATTGGCGGATAATACCCTGATTTATCCCGGTCATGACTACCTAGAGGGGAATTTGGCATTTACTCTGGATCGCGAGCCGGATAATGAGCGAGCGACCACCCTGCTTGACGGTGTCCGCGACCAGGATCCCAACGCTGCAATGGTGTCTACCCTGGGCCTGGAAAAGGAAGTTAATACATTCTTCCGTTTGCACAGTCCCAGCGTCATTGCGAGATTACAGGATGCCTTTCCCGATATGCCCGAGCAACCGGAGCCAAAAGAGGTGTTTCTCAAATTGCGGGAATTGCGCAACAGTTGGTAGCAGGCAATGCGCTTTTGCATGGGCGGTCGCCGCCCGGTTCAACGATGCAACACGGTTATAATCTCGTTGCGCAGGTATCGTGGGTCGACCACTTTGTCGAAGGCCATTGCGTCGGCCGGGATCCAGGCACCAGACTGGATGTCCCGCATTCTCGCCGCCTCATCACTGCTTGCGCGGGCCGCCTCGGCACCGCCGATAGCTGGTACACCACCGAGGTTGACCGAAGGCAGGGCCAGGCTTATAGCCTGCCCGTCCCAGGGGTTCATTCCCATTACCGAACTACCAAAACCAAAAGCCTTGCGCAGGGTAACGACGATTTTTTTGCCCCTGTAGCGCCGTTGGGCCAGGAACATACGACCCGCAGCTCGTAGTACGCCGGATTGTTCTGCGGCGGGGCCGGGCATAACCCCCGGATTATCCAGCAAGCTGACCAGAGGCAAGCTAAAGGCATGGGCCAGTTCGATAAAATGGCAAGCCTTCTCGGCTGCTTCACGGGTAATGGCGCCAGCCTGTACCGCAGGTTGATTGGCTACCAATATACAGCTTATGCCGCCGATTCTCGCAAGGGCGGTGATTAGATTGCGGCCAAAGTCGGGTTGTAATTCAAACAAAGAGTCCTCATCCACTATCTCTCTGATCACCGCACGCATATCATAGGCATGGTGGGTTGGCGGAGGAATGATATCCAGCAGCGAATCCAGTTGCCTGGGAGCCGCTGATAACTGATCCCGGGCCTCATCCGGCGCTTCTCCTGCACGCTGAGGAAGCAGGGCCAGAAAATAACGCGCCATGGCAAAGCAATCCTCCTCAGTCTTGCCCAGGTTGTGGGCAACGCCACTCACCGCAGTATGCATCCTGGCTCCGCCCAATTCCTCGGGCGTTGCCTCGATGCCCAGTGAGGCCTGCACTAAAGGTGGGCCGGCTGTAAACATCGCGGCCCCTTCGAGCATAATGACCAGGTCGGCAAACATGCCGGTGAGCGCCCCGTGGCCAGCGGAGGTTCCCA